>NZ_JBFRDN010000003.1:0-289741 GCF_052113785.1 Phyllobacterium sp. TAF24
GGCTGATATGGTGCCGCTGTCCAAGCCCGTGGCGGAAGTCTGTGCGGTTGCCAAAAAGGACCTCAAGGTTGGCGAGAAGCTCGATGCGATCGGCGAATATTGCTACCGCGCCTGGATCATGACGGCGCAGGAGGCCCGCGATGCCAAGGCAATCCCCTGCGGCCTTCTGCAGGGCGGCACAGTGACGGCACCCATTGCCAAAGGCGAACTCATCACCAGCGCCAATGCTGCACCCATCGCAGGCTCCAAGATCGTCGAACTCAGACAGCGGCAGGACAAGCTTGTTTATGGCTGATTCGGGTCAAGCCAGATGACGCCACTATTGAGCCGTTCTGGTCCAAGATCAGGGCGGCTTTTTATTGCGAGTATGGAATAAATTCACTTTCTCTTTGCAAAACAAAGACTTGATGAAAGCGTGGGCAACAATAATCCCATGCAAATAAATCTGTATAAAACCTGCATCTCCTTGAAAAAACCGTGTCAAGCGCCAATATTAATAATTGGTTAACGACTGAGTCTTTGGTGCAGGAGAATGCAGTGCCAGCGTATCAAGTCAAATTTGCCTATCTGACCAAGTATAAACAGACACGCCATCTGTTTCATCAGCTTGTCATTGCCGACGACGAGGCAACAGCGCTCGCCGAAGGCCGCAGGTTGATGAACAAGCGGTCTCCCAATGCGCGGATTATGCATGAATCATGCGTTGTTCGTCCCGACAGTCAGGAAGTTGAAAGCGCTACAGCCAAGGGTTGGGTTCTCAACGACAACTGGTGGTCGCGGCCGATTATGCCTGATGATGATCTTGCTGCCATTGCCAAACATGGTTTTACCCACAGCAACCACATCCACGCCAAGTCGGCGATGGATTGCGTTGCCATCGACAAATACGCCGCATAAGCCCGGCGGACCGGCCTAGAGCTCGGTCCGCATGCTCCACAATTCAGGAAACAGCACGATATCCAGCATCTTGCGCAGATAATTGACGCCAGATGTGCCGCCGGTGCCTGTCTTGAAGCCAATGATGCGTTCAACCGTGGTCACATGGTTGAATCGCCATCGCCGGAAGTAGTCCTCGAAATCAACAAGCTTTTCCGCAAGTTCATAGAGCGGCCAATGGGTTTCGGGTGAGCGGTAGACTGCAAGCCAGGCATCCCGCACACTGTCATTGGCCTCATAGGGCAAAGAGCAGTCCCGTTCGAGCATAGCCTTGTCGATGGCAAAGCCCTTGCGCGCCAGCAGGCGGATCGACTGGTCGTAAATGCTGGGTGCATGCAGAATACCATCAAGCCACGCATGAATATCGGGCTTGTGTGCATGCGGACGCATCATGGCGGCGTTCTTGTTCCCCGCTAAAAATTCGATTGCACGGTACTGGAACGACTGGAAACCCGAGGACATGCCAAGCGCTTCACGAAACGTCGTATATTCGCTCGGGGTCATGGTTCTGAGCACATCCCAGGCGGAATTCAACTGATCGAGAATACGCGACACCCGGCTCAGCATCTTGAACGATGGCGCAAGATCGTCCTTCGCAAGGTGTTCGCAAACGGACATCAGCTCATGGATCACAAGCCGCATCCAGATTTCCGAGGCTTGATGCTGAACGATGAAGAGCATCTCGTCATGGGCATCGGAGAGTGGTGATTGTGCCGTGAGAATCTTGTCGAGGCGCAGATAGTCGCCATAGGACATGCGCCCATCAAACGACATTTGCGCGCCCTCGGTCTCCGGATTGTAAGGCGTGCGGCTCATGTCACGGCTCCCCTCACCTTATATTCTGGAGCATCCCATGTGCGTGTTGCGAGAATTTCCTTGAGGATACCAACGGCTTCAGACACTTCGGCAAAGCTTAGATAAAGCGGCGTGAAGCCAAAGCGGATAATGTCAGGGGCGCGGAAATCGCCGATAACACCGCGCGCAATCAGTGCCTGCATGATGGCATAGCCATTATCGCATGAATAGGAAACCTGACTGCCGCGCTGCTCGGGGTTGCGAGGCGTGACCAGTTTCAGGCCGAACTCACCGGCAAATCCTTCCACCTCCTGAATGAAGAAATCGCAAAGCGCTATGGATTTTGCCCGCAATGCGTCCATGTCGACCTCGTCCCACAGGGCAAGTGCCTCATCCATCGCCACCATGCCAAGCACCTGCGGCGTGCCACAAAGATACTGGTCGATACTGTTCGATGGCGCATAGGCCGCTTCGAATGCGAAGGGCGCACGATGCCCGAACCAGCCGGACAAGGGCTGGCGGAACCCGCCCTGATGACGCGGATTGACGTAGAGGAATGCCGGGGCGCCGGGGCCGCCATTCAGATATTTATAGCCGCAGCCAATGGCGAAATCCGCACCGGCTCCCGCCAGATCAATCGCCATGGCACCGGCCGAATGCGCCAGATCCCATATGACCAGAATGCCCTTTTCATGCGCCGCCTTGGTCATTTCGGCCATATCGTGCCGATACCCGGTGCGATAGTTGACATGGGTCAGCATCAGCACGGCCACGTCCTCATCAAGCATCACCGGAATATCAGCGGGTTTTTCTGATAACATCAGCCGGTGATCCTTTCCGATCTGCTTGGCCACGCCTTGCGCAATATAAAGATCGGTCGGGAAATTCTCCCGCTCCGAGATAATCTTGCTCCGTCCGGGATTGAGACCGAGCGCCGCAGAGAGCACCTTGAACAGATTGATGGAGGTGCTGTCAGCCGATACGACGCTCCCGTCCTGCGCACCGATCAAACGGCCAATCTTGCCGCCAACCTGTTGCGGCAGGTGAACCCAACCCGCCGTATTCCAGCTGCGGATAAGCTGCTCGCCCCACTCTTCGCTGATGGTCCTGGCAACCCGGGCCTTTACGGTCTTGGGCAAAGCGCCGAGGGAGTTGCCATCGAGGTAGATGACACCTTCAGGCAGTTCGAACCGCTCCCGGAAATGCCGCAAAGTGTCCGTTTCGTCCTGATGCGTCGCGTCGATTCGTGTCATCGTCATTGTCTCTTTGGTTTTCAGGCAGCGGTATCAAAGCCGGCAATGCCGCTGGCTTTGGCGAGTTTCACAAAGGCATCCTTGGCAAGGCGGACATGATCAAGCATCAATGCCTCAGCCTTGACCTTGTCACGGGCAAGCGCGGCTTCCATCAGGGCTGAATGCGCATCGATGCCCAAGGCTTCGCGGGAAAGATTGCCGAGCGACTTGTCGCTGTTTTCCTGCGCAGCCCGGGTCAGATGATCAATCCGCAGAATGATATGGCGGCGATAGCGATGCAGTTGCGCATGCAGTTGCTGGGCAAAATTCAAAAGCCACTTGGATGAGGCCCCCGCAATGAGTGCCATATGGAATTCCGTGTGGGCTGCATCCCAGATATCAATCGCCTCGAACTGCGAGAATGAATTGGGCACATCGCATTTCGACAGGCGGTAATGCGCGCCGACGAGAGTGGCTTCCCAGTTACGATCGCCATTCTCGATGGAACTGACGAGCAGTTGCGTTTCAATGACAGAGCGCGCTGCTTCAAGGTCCTGCAACTCCTCCAGTGTGACGATAGCCACCCGAAAGCCCTTGTTCGCCTCGGTTGTCACAAAACTTTCGGCCTGCAGACGATTCAGCGCTTCCCGCACCGGCGTCGCGCTGCTACCGAGTTCCGCGGCGAGTGCGCGCAGACGCAGGGATTGCCCCGGTTGCAAATCCCCGTTCAGGATGCGCGAGCGCAACGCTGTATAAAGGTTTTCAGACTTGATGCTTTCGGCCATTGTGTTCCCTCGGCCTTTGCCATTTTCTATTTGTATATCATTTCACGTTTGTTATATTATTTTCAAGCCTGAGGAGGCGAGGCCAATAAAAAGCCAACAAAAAGTGGAGAACAATAAATGATCGGTGCAAAATACGTCGTGCGGACAGCGCTTGCTGCAGCACTGGGAATGACGCTTGGGCTGAGCGCAGCCTATGCAGAGACAAAAATCGGCATTGCGCAGTTCGGCAAGCATCCGCAGCTCGATGAAACCGTCACGGCATTCAAGGCTGAACTGGTCAAGCTCGGCATCGCCGATGCGGTTTTCGATGAGTTGCAGGTCAATTTCGACGCAACACTCATCCCGCAGATGGTCACCAAGCTGACCTCGGCCAATCCAAAACTGATTCTTGCCGTCACCACGCCAGTGGCGCAGGGCGCGCGCCAGATCGTCGGCAACACCGGCACCCCGGTTGTTTTCGCTGCTGTGACTGACCCTGTCGTTGCCAAGCTCACCCCTTCCTGGGAAGCGGGCGACAAGAACATGACCGGCGCATCCGATTTGCAGGATGTGGATTCGGTCGTCAAGTTCATCAAAAAGCTGCTGCCTGATGCAAAGCGCCTCGCTTATCTCTACAATCCCGGCGAAGACAATGACGTTGCCGTTTTGAAGCTGATCAAGACAGCTGCCGCCGCACAGGGCCTGCAGGTTGTCGAAGTCGGCCTTGATAACACCAACGACATTCCGATCCGTGTCAGCTCGCTCGCAGGCAAGGCCGACGTCATTTACGTGCCGGCATCAAACCTCGTACAGCCAGCTGTTCCTGCTGTTGCCGCTGCAGCGCTCAACATCAACATCCCCATCGTCAACGCATCGGCGCAGGCTGTGCGTGATGGCCTTGTCGCTGCAGCGTTTGAAGTGTCCTATACCAAGGTCGGACAGAACGCCGCCAAGCTTGCATCCGAGATCATTGCCGGAAAGTCACCTGCCAGCCTCGCACCGATCAAGCCGTCCTATGAGGATCATACGGCGCTGATCAACGAGAAGGTTTTGGCAAAAACCGGACAAAAAGTTCCGGATACTTTCAAAGATTGCGGCTGTTTCGTCAAATAAGCCTTCTCCTATCGTCTGCAAACATATAGTTCCTGCGCCATAAAAGGCGCAGGAACTTTTGACACGGAGCAATAAGCTTCGGTTTGAGGGGCTCAAACATGACTACCGACATGCTTGCCGTCACAGGCGGCACAAAGATTTTTTATCGCGGCACACCGGATGAACGCCGGGCGCTTGATGGGTTGAACATCGCGCTCAAACCTGCCGATTTCTGCATTGTCATCGGCAGCAACGGCGCCGGAAAGTCCAGTTTCCTCAATGCGGTCTCCGGTAAGCTGCCGCTCGATTCCGGGCGCATCAAGATTGACGGCCTGGATGTTACCAAGCTGAACGCCCACAGGCGCGCCCAGTTCATCGCCCGCGTCTTTCAGGACCCGATGATCGGCACCGCGCCCACCATGACGATTGGCGAGAACATGCTTCTGGCGGAACTGCGCGGCAAACCGCGCGGGTTCTCCTACGGATTGACGGCGAACCGCCGGGCAAAATATCGCGAGCAGTTGTCGGAACTCAATCTTGGTCTTGAAAACCGGCTGGATATGCCGGTTGGGCTCCTGTCCGGCGGCCAGCGCCAGTCATTGTCACTGGTGATGGCGGTTTCGACACGCCCGAAACTTCTGTTGCTTGATGAGCATACGGCGGCGCTTGACCCGCGCACGGCCAAACTGGTTATGGATACGACAGTGCGGGCCGTCGAGGAATTGCACCTCACCACGCTGATGGTGACGCACAATATGGATCATGCGATCAAATACGGAAACAAGATCGTCATGATGGACGCAGGCAAGGTGTTGCTTGAAATCGGACCGGAAGAAAAGCGCGGCATCACGGTGCCTGATCTTATTGACCGGTTTCACACCAAGTCCGACGCCATCGCGTTGCAGGGGAGTTGAGTACTATGGATATTCTTGGCACCCTCACCAGCTTCTACGCCCTCATTCCTGTTACCATCGCCCAGAGCCTCATCGTTGCCTTCGTGGTGCTTGGTGTCATGCTGCCATTTCGCATCCTGAATTTTCCCGACCTGACATCGGAAGGCGCCTTTCCGCTGGGCGGGTGCGTTTGCGGCACGCTCATTACCATGGGGGTTAACCCATTCCTTGCCTGCGGCGTCGCGTTGATCTGCGGCTTTCTCGCGGGCTGTACGACCGCGTTCATCCATCTGCGCTTCAAGATCAACACATTGCTGGCCGGTATTCTTGTGATGACGATGCTCTACAGCATCAATCTGCGCATCATGGGCCGCACCAATATCCCGCTTTTCACCTATGACACGGTCTTCACCATTCTGGCAGGATCATCGGCCAATGTTTCCTGGGTCAAAATTCTGATCGTCGGTGCTTTGATTGCGCTGGTCGTCGGCGCCATGCTGTATTTCTTCATGTCAGAGAAAGGCACGTCTATGCGCGCGGTTGGAGCAAGCCCTGACATGGCCGAGGCACAGGGTATCAATGTCGGCATCGCCACCATATTGGGCGTTGGTGCAGCAAGCGCGCTTTCAGCGACCGGCGGCAGCATCATGGTGCAGACTCAAGGCTTTGTGGACGTCAATATGGGTTTTGGCATCCTGATCAATGGCCTTGCAGCTCTGATCATCGGTGAGGCTGTCACCGGGCGGCAATCGATCCTGCGTCAGGTGATGGCACCGGTGGTTGGCTCGATTGTCTATTATCAGCTGATTTCCTTCTGTCTGACACTCGGATTGGCGCCTGCTGATCTGAAGTTTGCCACGGGTGCATTCGTTCTGCTCATGCTGGCTCTGCCAAACCTGCGCAAATCCGGCGGAGGCACGCAAATTCGCGAAAAGGTGCGGGAATAACAGGCCCGCATTTGTCGGGACGGAGATTTTGATCCGCGCCCGGCCTCTGCTAATCTGGAGCAAACAGGCTTGATCCGCGCGACGGCCGGATTGGAGGGGGACTGTTACGGATATGACGAAGAAATTCGACTGGGATGCTGCTTACTCCAATGGCGCCTATATTCCGGGTGGAAATGACTTCCCGCCCCGATGGAAGAGCMTGGCCGCCGAATTTCGAGCGGAAATAGCTGCCGCTGGCCGCCTGCGGGCGGATATCAGCTACGGCCCGCATGAGCGCAACACTCTCGATCTCTTCATGCCGCGCGGTGAAGTCCAAGGCCTCGTCGTGTTCGTGCATGGTGGCTACTGGATGAGTTTCGACAAATCGACCTGGTCACATCTGGCAAAGGGCCCGCTCGCACACGGATTTGCCGTGGCCATCCCGTCCTATGTGCTTTGTCCGCAGGCGCGTATCAGTGAGATTACCGTGCAGATCGCCACTGCCATCACCCACGCCGCTGCGGAGGTTCCGGGGCCTGTTCATTTAACGGGACATTCGGCGGGCGGGCATCTGGTGGCGCGCATGGCGTGTTTCACCTCGCCGCTCAGCCAGCCGATTCGCCACCGCATCCGCAAGACGGTGGCTATATCTACCCTTGGCGATTTGCGCCCTCTGATGAAGACCCGGATGAATGAAACGTTTCATCTCGACGCTGTGGAAGCGCGCCTTGAAAGCCCTTCCCTGCTTGAGCCGCAGGAAGGCGTTGACATCACGGCATGGGTTGGTGGTGCAGAACGGCCGGAGTTCATCCGGCAGAGCACCTTGCTGGCCAATATCTGGTCAGGCTTCGAGTGTGATGTGAATGCCGTGGTGGAGCCGGAGAAGCACCATTTTAACGTGATCGACGGCCTTGCCGATGCGGATCATGCGCTGACACGCACGCTGCTCTGCCTGTAAAATTCAGTAGATACGAATCAAAAGACTGCCAGAGTTGGGATATAGCTCTGGCAGTCTTTTGTGATTTTTTGATTTAAATAAATCAATTATCTCATGCACTTAGACGCTTTGAAACTTCAGGCGTCATAGCATTTGCCGGCAGCCCGAGGGCATGGGCAATGCGTTCCAATTTAGTCGGGTCGGAATTCTGACCGCTTTCAATTGTATCAATTTCGAGGGTCGTAAGACCGCACGCAACGGCCAGATCCTCTACGGAATATCCGAATTGCTCGCGGAACGCCCTAACAATGTTTGTACCATTGGCTATCGCCGTGGAAATGGCTTCTGGCAATGAATAGTCGCCGACGGTTGTGCTCATCGCTTTGCTCCTAACGTGAATGGTTGGTTAACAAATCGGAAGGCAGAACTTATACGTCCATCCTGCTGGATCAAGCCTTTTATCTGCAATCACATAAAACGTGATCGTAAAGCTGCGTCCGAACATGCCTTATTTAGGCACCAGATCTCTGTACAATACTGTAATTCTCGGAATGTTAACTCGACCAATTCCTAAAGAATATCAGTGGATTGTTACGCCACTGTGTCAGATATGACAGGGTATATATAGGAGCGATGAGACGAAAATGAACCATCACACCTTGAAATATTTCAGACCGGCATTTTTGCCTCTTATTGTAACAATTCCCCTGCTGACAGGATGTGCCGGCGGTGTCTACTATGACACATTCCGGTATGATGCGGCCTGCACCGACTCGGATGCACGCCATCCGGACAGGGGCCCGGTTTGCGAGGTAAGGAAGACGCGTTAAGCCCTGGAGAGGCCACAACGATGTCAACCCCATCCATCAGCCGTTTCCCGATACCCTCCGTTACTGAACTGCCGCAGGACATCGCCGACCGGATACTCGCCGTACAGGAGAAGTCCGGTTTCGTACCGAATGTCTTTTTGGTGCTCGCACATCGTCCGGACGAGTTTCGCGCCTTTTTCGCCTATCATGATGCCCTTATGGACAAGCCCGGCGGCCTGACAAAGGCCGAAAGGGAAATGATCGTGGTGGCGACGAGCGCCGCCAACCAGTGCCAATACTGCGTCATTGCCCATGGCGCGATCCTGCGTATCCGCGCCAAGAACCCACTGATCGCCGACCAGATCGCAACCAACTACCGCAAAGCCGATATTACGCCCAAGCAAAGAGCGATGTTGGATTTTGCCATGAAGGTCTCCGTGGAAGCCTACAAGGTCGAGAGCGCCGATTACGAGCAGTTGAAAGCACACGGGTTTTCTCAGGACGATATGTGGGACATTGCGGCAATCTCCGCTTTCTTTGCCATGTCGAATCGCCTCGCCAATGCAACAGACATGCGCCCCAACGACGAGTTTTATGTGATGGGTCGGGGATAGGTGCTTCACGCCCCTGTCATCGTGACACGCTAGGCCTGAAGCACAATCTTGCCGGAGGATGACATCATGTCTGCATTGCGAAACACACTTGCCATAGCAATCACCATATTCACGGTGATTGCCGGTTCATCCGCAAACGCTGAAATCATTCAATCTGGACGTACGATCAGCGAGCGTCTCAAGACATTCGACAGGAATACCGTCTGGAAGCCGGTTGAGCAGATCACCTTGAATTTCCCGACCTTCCATCCACAGGGAATGGTAAAAATCGGTGATGTCTTCTACATAACCTCCGTCGAAATCACCAAACCCACGACCAAATATGACCAACCGCGCGACGGCTATGACCGGGATACGGGTGAAGGCAAGGGGCATCTGTTCAAAGTGGATGCCAAGGGCAATCTGCTTGAGGACCTCGCATTGGGTGAAGGATCGATCTATCACCCCGGTGGGATCGACTTTGATGGTACCTCGATCTTTGTTCCCGTCGCGGAATACCGGCCGAACAGCGCCGCCATTATCTATAAAGTCGATCCGAAGACCATGAAACCGCAGGAAGTGTTCCGTTACAAGGATCACCTCGGCGGGGTTATTCACGACACCGAGAACAAGACGCTCAATGCGGTCAGTTGGGGATCACGGCGCTTCTATGCGTTCCAACTGGACAGCGCAGGCAATGTCACCAACGCTGATGTGGAGCGGACAAAGCTGGCCAAGCTCAATCCCTCGCACTACATCGATTATCAGGACTGCAAATATCTCGGCGCAAGCGAAATGCTGTGCGGCGGGCTGACTGCGTACCAGACGAAGAAGGACGGTCCCAAATTTTCGCTGGGCGGGCTTGAGATCGTCAACCTTGCCTCCAATCAGCCTGTCTATCAGGTTCCCGTACAACTCTGGACGGAAGCAGGGCTGCCCATGACCCAGAACCCCTTCTGGATCGAACCCGCAGACAAAGGGCTGAAAGCCTACTTCATGCCCGAAGATGACAAGTCCACGATCTATATTTATGAAGCGCAGAGCAAGTAACGGCTCGCCTTCTCCCAATTTGCGTGATCTGTCACCCGCGACTAAGACCATGCAAGGCAAGGACGCGAGTGGTGGCACCTGCTTCGGCATGCCAGTCCCACAGTGAAGCTAGACTAATCAAATTCCTTAAAAATCCGTAAACAAAAATACTATAAATTATTGAAATATATAATAAAATCCCTAAATTTCCAGATTTATGCAATGTGGGGGCAATCTTCGACTGCAAAATAAACCATGTCTTCCGGCGCTATAGATTTCGCAGGAAGTGGGGTGGTCGATTGCAAGGGTTTTGCGTCAGTTTCGGTGGCCAGCTCATAGATCAGGCGATCATCGCGCCGGAAGACATCTGTATCAGAGCGTGATCAGCCCAAGTGTATCAGGCTCTCGGGAGTTGAACCGCGCAACATGTCGCCGGACAGTTCGGTGGATCATGCGCTTGTATGTTTGGAGTAATGCGAATGTCCTCTCAAAGAAAGACTGTCTTGCTGGCTGGCGTGTTTGCGCTGCTGGCTTTTACAACCGGTACGGCGATGGCAGCCGATTATTACAATCCGGCCCCTGTCTACAACGATCCACCCGCGTTCGATTGGAGCGGCGCTTACATCGGTGCCCATGGTGGTACGGCCTTCACCAAGATGCCCAACCCTTTTGCTGATAGAAACGGCTGGAGCGGTGGTATCCAGGGCGGCTACAACGTCCAGATGGGCCCGGCTGTTCTCGGTGCTGAACTTGAAGGTTCCTATCTCGGTGGCGCTGAACACAAGGTGCGCGGTGGCAAGATAGAAGAAAAATGGCGCGCTGCGGCAAAGGCCAAGGCCGGTCTGACATTCAATCAGACACTCGTTTTTGGTACCGCCGGTGTGGCCCTGACCAAATTCGACGCCGGTGACAAGGTGCGCGACACCAGCAGCTGGAAGACCGGTTACCTCGTGGGCGGCGGTGTCGAGCAGGCATTCGCCGGCGGCCTCTCAGCCAAGATTGAATACAACTACATCCACACACCCAATGTGAAGGCGACCACGGCTCTTGGCCGTAGCGAAACCGACATTGGAAGCCATGAACTCAAGGCCGGTCTTAACTACCGGTTCTAGCAATAAAGCACGATCCCGGCAGACACATTGCCGGGGTCGTGCCCGGACTACACTGCGCGAGAATGTGGATACTAGTCCCGTTCACATGCTTGCGGTGTAGAAGTGCCTATCCGTGATGGGCGCTGTTCGGAGAGAAAATGGTTTGCAGCGCCGGCGGCGATCCCGCCCATCAGTCTCTGCCCGCCCTAAAGACTGTTTTCTCTCCGTTCGCACTTGGGCTAAGGCCGTGCAGACCGGCTATTTCCCCCACGATGTCAGAAAGATTAGACGGAGTGGATCGCTCAGATATCGCATCACATTGATGCTAATTTTTGCTGGAATATTTGTCAGTAAAATTTTCTATTGTTAATGTATTTATGTATAAATTTATACTTCAGTATAAGCAACTTTAAATATATATACACCCGGATGCTCTTTAATGAGCATCCGGGTGAAATATCTTAGATAGGCAAACTACCGAGTAAACCTGCAATGAGGTTAACGACAGCTTCAAGAAGGTGCTTAAGAAGATCTCCGAACATCTGAATGTCCTCCCGGTTAAGTAAGTCAGCGCTATCATTATTATCAGACGTGCAATTGTTTACTAATAAATTGTTATCATTCGTCTTTACTATTAAATTTGAACCACTTTGTTTTAACCGTATGTTTTTGGCTGTATTTGATCACCTTATTTTAGTTAAATATTTAGGTCATCATCACTTTAATTGATTATTCATAGCGCAGGGCATCGATCGGGTTCATCCGTGCAGCGCGACGTGCCGGGAAATAACCAAAAATCACACCGATCAGGGCCGAGAAGCCAAATGCGATCAGGACAATGGACGGGTCAACCACGAATGGTACGCTCATCAGGCTGACCGCTGTATAGGCGAGCACCAGACCGATGATCATGCCGATCAGACCGCCAATCAGGCACAGGACGATAGCCTCCACCAGAAATTGGGTCAGAACCTGCCGTTCCGTCGCACCAATGGCGAGGCGCACACCGATTTCGCGCGTTCGCTCCGTCACCGAAACCAGCATGATGTTCATAATGCCGATACCGCCGACAAGCAGGCTGACCGCCGCAATAGAAGAAAGGAGTCCAGTCAGAATAACCGTCGTCATGGAAACAATTCCAAGTATCTGACTGAGATCAGTGACTTCAAAGTCCCGGTCACCCGTTTCACGGATCTTGCGCCGCTCTTTGAACAGGTCCTCAAGTGCGGTCTTGACCGGGCCCGTCGCGCCATCCTTGGCCGAAACGGTGATCAACGACACATCGGTTGAACCGGCAATCCGGCGCTGGAACATGCGGAAAGGGATAAGAACCATGTTGTCCTGATCCTGCCCGTCAATGGCTTTGCCCTTGGAAACCAGCGTGCCTATGACCTCGCAGGAAATGCGGTTGACGCGAATACGGTCCCCATCCGGAATAGTATCTCCGAACAGGACCTTTCGCACCGTTCCACCGATAATACAGACGGATCGACCGCTGCGCTCTTCTGATTCCAGAAAGTTGCGTCCAGATGCCAGCTGCCAGTTCATCGTGGTGAAAAAGTCATTGGTTGAGCCAATAACCGATACAGTCCGGCTATTGCCCTCCCGGATGGCTGTGCCGGACACCTGACCGAAGGGGGCGACGGCCGCAATGCCTGGAATCTGATCGCGGATCGCGTCAACATCCCTGACATCAAAGGTGCGTGGTGCAAGGGTTGAACGCCGCTCCGGGTTGCCGGGCGACACAAAAAGCAGGTTGGTACCAAGCTTTGAAATTTCACCCGTGACCCGCTGCCGCGTGCCATTGCCGACGGTGACCATGGCAATTACCGCACCAACGCCAATGACTATGCCCAGCATCGTCAGGAACGAACGCATCATATTGCGTGACATGGAATGCAGTGCCAGCCGGAACGCTTCGATCAGCATTGTTATAAATCCTGTCTGCGTTCATCGCTCTGGATGTGACCATCGACAAAGCGGATTATACGCCGGGCATAGGCAGCAATATCGGGTTCATGGGTGACCATGATGACAGTGATGCCATTATTCCTGTTGAAACCGGAGATAACGTCCATGATCTCGGCACTGGTTTTCGTATCGAGATTGCCGGTGGGTTCATCGGCGAGCAGCACCTGCGGATTGGTGACAATGGCGCGCGCTATGGCCACACGCTGCTGCTGGCCACCTGACAGTTCAGAAGGCACATGACTGGCACGGGTTGCCAGACCCACCTGCCGCAGAGCCTCCAAAGCCCGCTCCCGACGCTCCGCGCGGCCCATGCCACGATAGATCAGCGGCAGTTCGACATTCTCAACCGCAGATGTACGGCGCAGAAGGTTGAAGCCCTGAAAGACAAAGCCCAGCAGTTCCCGCCGTAGCGTTGTCTGCTGATGCCGGTCAAGTTGGTCGATGCCAGTGCCACCAAACAGATATTGCCCGGTGCTTGGCCGATCAAGGCAGCCAATCAGGTTCATGGCTGTGGACTTACCGGAGCCCGATGGCCCCATGATCGCAACGAAATCACCCCGCTCAATAGCAAAGTCAACGCCCGCCAGCGCATGAACGGCCGCCTCACCTTCTCCGTAACTCTTGGTGACTCCACGGAACTCGATCAATGGTACCGGTTTTTGCATGGGCTGAGCGGTCATTTTGGCGGCGTGCTTGCAGCCACGATCACCTGATCGCCCGCTTTGATCTCACCGGAAAGAACGATTGTGTTGCGCCCGTCTGTCGCGCCGGTGCGCAGTTCAAGCTTCTCTGGCTTGCCACCACGCAGCACCCAGACATTCCGCTGTGCCCCGGCATCCTTCTTGACTGTATCAGGTATAGCTGGTGTCTGATCAGCAGGATTGGCTGCCTCAACCTTTACCGGTTCATTGGGCGGTGTAAACCGCAATGCCGCATTGGGGACAAGCAACGCATCCTTGACTTCCTTGACATTAATGTAAGCCGTGGCGGTCATACCCGGACGCAAGGCAAGGTCTTCATTGTCAACGGCCAGCATGGCTTTGTAAGTGACAACATTCGAGACTGTTTCGGGTTGAAAACGGATATTGACGATTTTTGCCGGGAAAGTGCGGTCCGGATAGGCATCCACATTGAAGGTCGCGTCCTGTTCCGGCTTGACGAGACCGACATCAGCCTCATCAACATTGACCTGCAACTCCATCCTTTTCAGATTGCCGGCGAGCTTGAACAAAACAGGCGCCTGAAAAGCAGCGGCAACCGTCGCACCCGGATCAACCGAACGGCTCAGCACGACACCATCAATCGGCGATATGATCTTGGACTTGCGCAAGGAGGTTTCGTTGACCTGCAGTTCCGCTTCCGAAACGGCCACCTCGGCATTCGCCACATCAAGCGCGGCAACGGCTGAGTCATATTCCGACTTGGCAACGTCAAGCTCGCGCACGGATGAAACCCTGCTGTCCTGCAGGGCCGTCATGCGTTCAAACGCATTCTTTTTGGCCGCGAGTGTTGCCTGTGCCTGCACAACACGGGCACGCGATGCCAGAAGCTTTGATTTCGAGCTCTCGATATTGGTGTTGATCGTGTCAATATCGAGCGTTGCCAGCACATCGCCCTGGCCGACGAAACTATTGTAATCGACCAGCACCGTGCGAACCGTGCCGGAAAGCTCACTGGACACATCCACCTGTTCGGTCGGCTGCACAGTTCCCGTTGCCGATACGGTGATGGAAAGCGTGCCCTTGGTCAGCGGCTTCTCGGTATAGTTATATTGCGTGCCACGAGAATACCACGACATGGCTGCCAGAATCGCGACAACGATAAGCCCACCGCCCCACAGGAAGGGGTGTCTGCGAAAAACATTCCGCTTGCTCCTGTTGTCGACAATGGAAGCCAGTGTTTTGCTCAGGTCCGGTTGGTTTATCGAAGAGTCCACGCTGTTACGCCATTCGCTTTATCGGTTGCATGATGCGCCAAAGCGCTTTGAGTGACATAAGCCCATAAAAATCAGACTTCAATGCGATAGACCCTTTCGCTACCGACCGCTTAATATAGGCGAACGGGTATAATTCAATCCAGTGCCCGATCATTGCAGGAGGAGATTGCGTCAGCATTGCAGACGAAATGCCAGTAAAACGGGCGGAAATAAGGATGTGAGCTTCAAAACGAGAAAAACCGGCGGAGGATTATCCTCTACCGGTTTCCATTAGGCATAATGCAAAATTATATTACAGGGCAACGTCAAAAGTCGCTTGTGTCTTGGCTTTGATTTCTTCCACCGTAACACCGGGCGCAATCTCGATCAGCGTCATCTTCGCCGCGCCGCGCCGCTCGATTGTGAAAACACCGAGATCAGTAATGACGAGATCGGTGACACGCTGTCCGGTAAGTGGCAACGTACATTCCTCGAGAAGCTTGGCCTCACCCTTGGCCTCGTGTTCCATGACGACGACAACCTTCTTCACGCCGGCCACCAGATCCATGGCACCGCCCATGCCCTTGACCATCTTGCCGGGAACCATCCAGTTGGCCAGATCGCCATTGCGGGCAACCTGCATGGCACCGAGGATCGATAGATCAATATGGCCGCCGCGGATCATGCCGAAACTATCGGCACCGGAAAAGTAGCTCGTTGTCGGCAGCTCCGTAATTGTCTGCTTACCGGCATTGATAAGGTCGGCATCTTCTTCGCCCTCATAGGGGAAAGGTCCCATGCCCAGCATGCCGTTCTCGCTCTGCAGCTGAACGCTCATGCCTGTCGGAATAAAATTGGCAACAAGCGTCGGAATACCGATGCCCAGATTGACATAAAAACCGTCCTGCAATTCCTTTGCGGCCCGTTCGGCCATCTGATCACGTGTCCAGGCCATCTCAGTTCACCCCACTTGCAGCGACAAGACGCGGACGGGTCGTCCGTTGTTCAATATGTTTGACGGGATTGGGCACATGCACGATGCGTTTGACGAAAATGCCGGGTGTATGGACATGGTCGCCATCGATCTTGCCCGCATCCACCAGATTTTCAACTTCGGCAACCGTGACCTTGGCGGCTGTGGCCATGATCGGGTTAAAGTTGCGTGCAGTCTTGCGATAGACAAGATTGCCTTCCGTATCGCCCTTGAAGGCGTGAACGATGGAAAGATCGGCAAACAGGCCGCGCTCCATCACATAGGATTCGCCGTCAAACTCGCGCACATCCTTGCCGTCGGCAATAATGGTGCCAACGCCGGTCTTGGTGAAGAATGCCGGAATGCCCGCGCCACCGGCACGAATGCGCTCGGCAAGCGTGCCCTGCGGGTTGAATTCCAGCTCCAGCTCACCCGACAGATATTGCTGGGCAAACAGTTTGTTCTCACCCACATAGGACGAGATCATCTTGCGGATCTGCTTGGTTTCCAAGAGAACGCCAAGGCCGATGCCGTCAACGCCTGCATTGTTGGAAATGACAGTCAGGTCCTTCACACCGGAATCCCGGATTGCGTAGATCAGGGCTTCGGGAATACCGCAGAGGCCAAAGCCTCCGGCCATAATGGTCATGCCGTCAAACAGCACGCCATCAAGCGCATCGCTTACATCTGAACGAACTTTTTTCAAGAACACTCTCCCATTGTTCTCCATCCTCTGCGGCAGGTTTTGCAGGCTGCCGTTGCCGCAACGGTATGGCTTGTCTTGGTGGCACAGGTAGTCGTATTAATACTGCATGACCGCAGCCGAGTTTCCTATCTCCGACATTGCCGTTTCAGGAAGCGCAAAACGCTTCATCCTGACTGACATGCCGGTACCGATGGTCTATGCGACGCACCGTATCATACGCGATTGCAATTTCGAATTCGCCGAGACCTTCGGCTATGAACGCGGCGAATTGATCGACCAGAGCTTTAGCCGTCTCTATCCGAAAATTACGGACTTTGTTCGTACCGGAGAAATGTGGCGAACAAATTTCGCTGGCGGGCGTGTCTATTATGACGAACGGGTGATGCGGCGGCGTGACGGGGCGAGTTTCTGGTGCCGGGTACGCGGGCGCAGCGGCAATCATGCCGATCCCTTCGCCGAAGCGCTTTATTGCTTTGAGCCGATGAACCGTACTGTGGCTGGTAATACCAGCTTGATCTCGGACAGGCAGAGACAGGTGCTCACCCTTGTCTCACAGGGCAAGACCAATGCGCAGATCGCCCATGAAATTGGCCTGTCAAAACGAACCATAGAAGCGCACCGCGCCCGCATCATGCGTGCCTTCGGGCTTCACAATAGTGCCGAACTCATTGCCTGGTTTTCGTCGCTGCGATAATCTCCTTCACCCTGATCAAAACGTCGGCGGCGTACAGGCGCTGACGACTTCGCAAGGATTTGGACCGACACAACGAAATCGGTGCGGCTGGCGGCTCTCGAAATAATAGGCGTCGCCGGGCCCGAGAATGCGCCGCTGATCGTCGACTGTGACCTCAATTCTGCCGCTGATGACAACACCACCTTCCTCGCCCTCATGCACAAGCATGACCCGTCCGGTATCACCGCCGGGTTCATAGCGTTCTTTGAGGATTTGCAACGCCCTGCCAAACAGGTTTTCGCCAATCTGGAGATAAGAGATATTGCCCTTACCGATCTCCACCAGTTCACCCGCCTCGTAGAACACTTTTTGCTTGAGATCAGGCTCGATAGCAAAGAACTCGGAAAGACCGATTGGAATGCCATCGAGAATACGCTTAAGCGCTCCAACCGACGGATTGGTCTGATTGGACTCGATCAGCGAAATCGTGGAATTGGTCACACCGGCCCGCTTGGCAAGTTCACGCTGCGACAGATTGTGTCTTTGCCTGAGATAACGGAGCCGCCCGCCCAGATCAATTTGCATATCCTGCCTCATCAGCTGTTCTACATGTTTGATATAGCGAATTTATGAAATAAGATATCAGTAAAATCAATATGTTATAGAATCACAGAAAAGGACTTGTTGGCAAATAGAAAGCATGGCTCCCTAACCGGAGAAGAGGAGCTTCCACCATGCTGATGAGCAATACCCCGTCACTCGAAAATTACTGGATGCCCTTTACGGCGAACCGGCAGTTCAAGGCGGCACCACGCCTGCTCGCCTCCGCCAAGGGCATGTATTACACCGATATCGATGGCGGACAGGTGCTCGATGGCACGGCGGGACTCTGGTGTGTCAATGCTGGCCATGGCCGCGAAAAGATCGCCGATGCGGTGGCGCGCCAGTTGGTGACCATGGACTACGCACCCTCGTTCCAGATGGGACATCCGCTCGCATTCGACTTTGCTGAAAAGCTTGCAGCACGCGCGCCCGGTGGCAAGAAGGCTGGACTGACAAAAGTGTTCTTCACCGGTTCCGGTTCGGAGTCGGTTGATACGGCGCTCAAGATCGCCATCGCCTATCAGCGTGCCATCGGTCAGGGCACACGCACGCGCGTCATTGGCCGCGAACGCGGTTATCACGGCGTCGGCTTTGGCGGTATCTCCGTCGGCGGGTTGGTCAATAATCGCCGCGTGTTCCCGCTTCTGCCGGGCACCGACCATATCCGCCATACACATGATCCCGTGCGCAATACCTTCGTCAAAGGTCTGCCTGAGCATGGCGCTGATCTGGCTGACGATCTGGAACGGCTGGTCGCGCTGCATGGCGCCGAGACCATTGCCGCTGTTATTGTCGAGCCTGTTGCCGGATCAACCGGCGTTCTCCTGCCGCCAAAGGGTTATCTGGAACGGTTGCGTGCGATCAGCCAGAAACACGGCATTCTTCTGATTTTTGATGAAGTCATCACCGGTTTTGGCCGTCTTGGCACACCCTTTGCTGTCGATTATTTCGGCGTCGTGCCTGATCTCGTCACCACCGCCAAGGGGCTGACCAATGGTGCCGTGCCGATGGGTGCTGTATTTGCCAGCGAAACTATTCACGATGCGCTGATGCACGGCCCTGAAAATCAGATCGAGCTTTTCCACGGCTATACCTATTCCGGCCATCCCGTTGCCTGTGCCGCCGGTCTGGCCACGCTTGAAGTCTATGAAGAGGAGGGCCTGCTCACCCGCGCCGCTGACATGGCTGAGCATTGGCAGGATGCACTCCATAGCCTCAAGGGTCTTGCGAACGTCGTTGATATCCGCACGATTGGTCTTGTCGCTGGTATTGAACTCACATCACGCCCCGATGCAGTCGGCGCGCGCGGTTATGACGTCTTCACCGACTGCTTCAAGAAGGGTTTGCTGGTGCGCGTCACCGGCGACATCATCGCTCTTTCGCCGCCGCTGATCGTCGAGAAAGAACAGATCGATACTATCGTGTCGATGCTGGGTGACGCGATCAAAGACGCAGCTTAAGGCGTTTTCAGAATTGCCGAGAAGCGCGGATCGAACGCCCGCGCGATCGGTTCCGCTGCCGCTCCCAAGGCAACCGACCAAGGATCAGCGAGCCCTGCCTGCAGGCGGGGCTCGGGGTAACGCAGCGCCCGGTCGGCGATAGACGGCAAGATGGGTTCCATGCGCGTGATAAGGCTGTCGATCAACACCTTCGGCGCTCCTCCACACAAAATCGTGGTTTGGGGATCAAAAATGGATTCCAGCATCTGCACCGTGCGGCGCAGGCGATCCGCAGCATTGTCGATCCAGCGTTCCACCACGGGTCCGCCCTTGACCACCGCATCGGTGACAAGTTCGAACAGCTTCGGATCAGATCGATCGAGCCCCAGCACATTGCATAGCGAGGCCATGGATGTGTAATGCTCCAACGGCTCCACATCCGCACCGTCACCCGGTGCCAGCGCCAGCATCATGCCGATCTCGCCAGCATTGGAATAAGCGCCGCCATAAATCTCGCCGTTGAGGATCAACCCGGCGCCAAGACCATAGCCAAGATAGATGCAGACCACATGATCAAGGCCGTGCGCAGCCCCCATCAATCGCTCCGCAGTTGCAGCGGCAGAAGCGTCGTTCTGCAAGGCGACCTCAAGGCCAGTGCCTTCGGCAATCCGCTCAACCAGCGGAAAATTCTGCCACGCGGTCATCATCCATGGATCATCGTAAAGCTCGTTGATACCGAACGGCCCCGGCATGGCGAGGCCAAGGCCAACGAGCTTTCGCGCCGCCTGCGGGTATTGTGCGGTCAGCGCCTCGCGGGCCTTTTCGACGAGATCAAGAATAACGACGACACCTTCGGCTGGGCCACCGGCTGGTAGCTTGGACTCAAACTGCACGAGCACATCGCCAACAAGATTGACAATCACCGCTCGCGTGATGTGCCGGTCAATCTGCAGACCGATGGCAAAGGCCCCTTCGGGCACAAGTTGATAGGGCGTCGCGGGCTGGCCGCGTCCTTTGCGGACGCTCGCCTGTGATTGTACAAGTCCGTCACTGGCCAGTTCTTCAATGATGTTGGAGACTGTCTGCGGCGTCAGTCCGGTCGCTCGTGCAAGATCGGCACGGGACAGCGCACCATTCACCCGCAAAGCATCAATCATGATGCGCCGGTTATGTGCACTGGCACCACCCAGATTGGTTCCGCTCTTCGCCCGGATCGATTTTCTCGCGTCCATTCTGTCCCCTCTTGACACCAGAACAATATTGATCAAGAAATAAGTCAAGACAATTGATTTAATGCAAAAGACCACAAGAGTCTTGGGGAATGTGAGCACTGGCTGGGCGTAACACGTCACGGGCAGATCCTGAACAAGAAAAGCTCCCGGACTGTGACGACCAATCGGCGCCGTCTATAATGGATGGTGCGCGAGCTACAAGGCCAATAGGAGGTATCATGTTGAAATCCATTCAGACAGCGCTTCTAAGCGCGACCCTTTTGGGAGCGGCGCTCGCCTCTCCTGCCCACGCGGAAACCAAGATCAATGCCCTGTTCATGGCACAGGCCGCCTATAGCGAGGCGGATGTGCGTGCGATGACCGAAGCCTTCACCAAGGCCAATCCTGATGTGACCGTCAATCTCGAATTTGTTCCCTATGAAGGCCTGCACGACAAGACCGTTTTGGCGCAGGGCTCCGGCGGCGGTTACGACGTTGTTCTGTTCGATGTGATCTGGCCTGCGGAATACGCCACCAACAAGGTGTTGCTTGACGTATCGGACAAGATCACCGGCGACATGAAAACGGGCGTTCTCCCCGGCGCATGGACGACCGTCGAATATCAGGGCAAGCGCTACGGCATGCCGTGGATTCTCGATACCAAATATCTTTTCTACAACAAGGAAATCCTCGAAAAGGCAGGGATCAAGAACCCGCCAAAGACTTGGGGCGAACTCGCCGAACAGGCCAAGATCATCAAGGACAAGGGTTTGCTGGCAACGCCGATCGCCTGGAGCTGGTCACAGGCGGAAGCTGCCATTTGCGATTACACCACGCTGGTCAGCGCCTATGGCGGCAGCTTCATCAAGGATGGCAAGCCGGTGTTCCAGACAGGTGGCGGTCTTGATGCACTCAACTATATGGTCGACAGCTATAAGTCTGGCCTGACCAACCCCAATTCCAAGGAATTCCTTGAGGAGGATGTACGCCGGGTATTCCAGAATGGCGAAGCCGCTTTCGCGCTCAACTGGACCTATATGTACAATATGGCCAATGACCCGAAGGACAGCAAGGTCGCGGGTAAGGTTGGCGTGGTTCCGGCCCCCGGCATTGATGGCAAGAGCACGGTTTCAGCCGTCAATGGCTCCATGGGGCTCGGCATCACCTCCACCAGCAAACACCCTGACGAAGCGTGGAAATACATCACTTTCATGACCTCCCAGCAGACGCAGAACCAGTATGCCAAGCTGAGCCTGCCCATCTGGGCATCGTCCTATACGGATCCGGCCGTATCCAAGGGGCAGGAAGAACTGATTGCAGCGGCCAAGCAAAGCCTTGCCGCCATGTATCCACGCCCGACAACGCCAAAGTATCAGGAACTGTCGACCGCGCTGCAACAGGCTGTTCAGGAATCGCTGCTCGGCCAGAGCAAGCCTGAGGATGCGCTGAAAACCGCCGCTGAGAACAGCGGTCTTTGATGCAACCATACGGGCGGCAGAAACAGTGCTGCCGCCCGTATCTTTCTCAATGATTGATATTGTGGCAGGCTGATTTTTATGACGAGCAATTGGATTACGACCCGCGCGTGGCTTCTGATGTTGCCACTCCTCATCGTCATGATCGCGATTATCGGCTGGCCGCTTGTCGATACGGTGCGCCTGTCCTTCACCGATGCCAAACTGGTTGGCACCGAAGGGAATTTCGTCGGCATCGACAATTACGTGAAAATCCTGTCCGGCTCCAATTTCCAGCGTACATTGATCACCACCACGCTGTTCGCCGTCCTCTCCGTTGCGGCGGAAATGGTGATCGGCGTTCTGGCCGCCTTGCTCCTGAACCAGCAGTTTTATGGCCGCTCCGTGCTGCGAGCGTTGATGATCCTGCCATGGGCATTGCCTACGGTGGTCAATGCGACTTTGTGGCGGCTGATCTACAATCCTGAATATGGTGCCCTCAACGCTGCGCTGACGCAGATCGGCCTTCTCGACACCTATCGGTCGTGGCTGGGGGAGCCCGGCACTGCGTTGACCGCGTTGATCGTTGCCGATTGCTGGAAGAACTTTCCACTGGTGGCCCTCATCGCACTGGCGGCACTTCAAGCTGTTCCTCGCGATATCACCGCAGCGTCCATGGTGGACGGTGCCGGTGCATGGTCGCGTTTCCGCTTCGTCATCATGCCCTATCTCGCAGGCCCGCTGATGGTTGCGCTGGTTCTGCGCACCATCGAAGCCTTCAAGGTGTTTGACATTATCTGGGTGATGACCCGTGGCGGTCCCGCCAATAGCACCCGCACCCTGTCGATCCTCGTTTATCAGGAAGCATTCTCGTTCCAGCGAGCGGGTTCTGGTGCATCGCTTGCATTGATTGTCACGCTTCTCGTCACCATTCTTGCCGTGGCCTATGCGGCGCTCATCCGCAAAAGCGCAGGAGCCTCCTGATGGAACGCCGCAGCCTGACAGCCACCATCTTTGTTTATATAGCGGCGCTACTGCTGGCAGCAGTTATTCTTGCGCCTGTGGTCTGGCTGTTCATCATGAGCATTTCTTCGACCACCGACCTCATTACCAAGCCGCTGCGCTGGTGGCCTGAGACCATCGATTTGTCGCGCTATGGTGTTCTCCTGTCGAGTGCTGCCAACAGTGCGGGTGAAGCATTCGTTGCCTCGCTGTTCAACAGCCTTGAGGTGGCAGGCATGGCAACAGCGGCTGCGCTTCTTGTCGCTATCCCCTCCGCATGGGCTGTATCACGCACACCAAGTGTCGGCTGGTCGCTTTATGCGGTAATCGCCACCTATATGCTGCCGCCCGTCGCCTTGGCTGTGCCGCTTTACATGGCGTTGTCGTGGCTCGGGCTTCTGAACAATGTTTTCGGGCTGGCATTGGTTTACCTCACGATCCTCGCACCCTTCACCACATGGCTGATGAAATCCGGCTTCGATTCCATTCCGCGCGAGATTGAGAGCGCCGCCACCGTTGACGGCGCGCGACTTGACCAGATCCTGCGCCTGATCACCCTGCCCTTGGCTGCTCCTGTCATGGCAACCGCCGCGCTCTTTGCCTTTCTGCTTGCGTGGGATGAATTCTTCTATGCCCTGCTGTTCACCTCTGACCAGCGGGCAAAAACCCTCACCGTCGCCATTGCCGATCTCGCGGGCGGGCGGGTCTCCGATTATGGACTGATAGCCACAGCGGGTGTGCTGGCCGCCTTGCCGCCGCTGATCATCGGTCTCTTTATGCAGCGTGCCCTGATTTCAGGCCTGACCAATGGCGGCGTCAAAGGATAAGTATGACTTCTGATACAAACCGGCCAGCGGGCCTTGTGGCAATCGAAAAGGAAATGGCACGGCAGAATGCCGATGCAATTGCTTCCTTTGAAGCCGCTGCACCGCTTGCCGCAACAATCGCCCAATCGCTGCGCAAGACCGGCCGCCTTCTCCTGCTTGGCATGGGCGGTTCTCACGCTGTTAGCCGTGCCGTTGAGCCGCTCTATCGCAGCTTGGGTATTGATGCCGTCGCCATGCCTTTGTCGGAGCAGCTTGGCCAGCCCGTGCCCATTGCCGGTAAAACAATTCTTGTGACCTCCCAGTCAGGCGAAAGCGCTGAAGTGCTGCGCTGGTTTGATGAGGCCGGGATTGCCCCTGATACGTTTGGGCTGACGCTCGAAGGCGGGTCAACGCTGGCCCGCACCGTGCCTTCACTGGTTGGTGCCGGTGGAACTGAAAACGCTTTCGCTGCCACCCGCAGTCTCACCGTCAGCTTTGCGCTGCATCTTGCCGTGCTGGCCGCGCTTGGCGACGATCCGTCGGCTGCGCTGAAGCTCCTTGAAGAAGGCAGCAAACCCGACATTGATGCTGCCGTTAAGACACTGAGTGGAGTTTCATCCGTCGTCACATCAGGTCGCCGTTTGCAGGGTGTTGCCGAAGCCATTGCGCTGGGGCTGACGGAGTTGTCACGGATTCCCTGCTTCTCATTGGAAGGCGGGCAGCTGCGTCACGGTCCAATGGAAATGCTCGGACCAAAAATTGGCGTGGTGCTGTTTCGCGCCAAGGATGCCACGGCTGAACTCGTCGCAAGAATGGCAATCTCCGCATCCGAGGCTGGATCACCTGTCGTCGTGTTTGACGCATCAGGCGAAGCACCGATTGATGGAGCGACAACTGTAAATGTCGGTGAAGCCACCGATATCGCAGCCATCTTCGCTCTTCTGCCTGCCGCTCAGCGTTTCATGATCGCTTTCTCAGGTGAGCGCGTAGCCGATGTCGGAACGCCCGTTCGCTCGACCAAGATTACACGGAGCGAATGAGACATGCGTCCACTGGCCGTTATTGGAAATGTGAATGTTGACCTGATCCTCGGGCCTGCCGATCCCTGGCCGACGCCCGGAACCGAGATCATGGTTGATTATGACGAACTGCGTGTTGGTGGTTCTGCCGGTAATTCGGCCCTGACCTGGGAAGGACTAGGCATCGATTTCCAGATCGCCGCCAATGTCGGGACTGACCAGTTCGGCGAATGGCTGCACAAGGAATTTGGGGAACGGGGTAAGCGCTGGCCGATTGCTCCAACCGGAACCACTCTTTCTGTCGGCATCACCCATCCCAATGGTGAGCGCACATTCTTCACCACGCGTGGACATCTCGGCGCGCTTTCATGGCCGGAAGTGCTTGATATGCTCGATGTCAGGCAGTTGCGCGGCGGTTACATCCTTCTGTGCGGATCATTCCTGACCGACACACTGGTCGCAGATTACGATGCGCTGTTCGATTGGGCCGATGATAACGATATTCGCATTGCACTGGATACGGGCTGGCCAATCGGCGGCTGGACAGAGGCCAATCGCGCGGCGACCCGCAAATGGCTATCGCGCTGCCATTGCGCCCTGTTCAATGAAGTGGAAACAACTCGCCTTGCCAATAGTGTTGAGCCTGCCGATGCCGCGCACAAACTCAAGGCGCTGATGCCGGACAATGCGATTGTCGTGGTCAAATGCGGACCGGATGGGGCATTGGCCATTGGCTCGGATAATGAGTTGGTAAAAACCGATGCGCCGCCGGTTTTCGTTGCCGATACGATCGGTGCTGGTGATGTTTTCAACGCGGCTTTTCTGGCAGCTCTCGCCAGAGAAATGCCGCTGCAGCAATGCATCGCCGCCGGTGTCCATGTGGCTTCCAAAGCCATTTCAACCATACCGCGCCGCTATGACAGCCATGACCTCGATACTATGCCGGAGAATGCGCTATGAGCGCCCTTGAACTCGTTGACATCCGCAAGCGCTACGGCACGATAGAAACCCTGAAGGGCATTGATCTCTCGCTGGCAAGCGGTGAGTTTCTGGTACTCCTCGGTTCATCCGGCTGCGGAAAATCCACACTTCTGAACATTATCGCCGGACTGGCCGAGGCGACGGAAGGTGATGTTCGTATTGGCGACCGCTCGGTGACGGGCGTGCATCCGAAGGATCGCGACATCGCCATGGTGTTCCAATCCTACGCGCTCTACCCAAACATGTCCGTAGCACGCAACATCGGTTTCGGGCTGGAAATGCGCAAGGTTCCGGCGGAAGAGCGCACGGAGGCCATCCAGAAGACCGCCAAAATCCTGCAGATCGAGAATCTGCTTGAACGCAAACCCTCCGAACTCTCAGGCGGCCAGCGCCAACGCGTTGCCATCGGAAGGGCTTTGGTGCGCAACCCGCAAATCTTTCTCTTCGACGAGCCGCTTTCCAACCTTGATGCCAAACTGCGCATGGAAATGCGCACGGAACTCAAACGTCTGCATCTGATGCTGGGAACCACGATTGTCTATGTGACCCACGATCAGATCGAGGCAATGACCCTTGCAACACGGATCGCGGTGATGCGCGACGGCCAGATCGAACAGTTGGCAACGCCGGATGAGGTTTATAACCGCCCCGCTACACGGTATGTGGCCAGCTTTGTCGGGTCGCCGCCAATGAACATGCTGGAAGCAACCGTGGCTGACGGAGTGGCTCATATTGACGGGTCGATCGGCAGTTTCGTCTTGCCGGAAGAGATCAGGGAAAAGGCCGGTCAGGTGCGTGATGTGGTGATCGGCATCCGCCCGGAAAGCCTCAGCCTCGCAGCATCGGGAGATACGGCGCTGGGCATTGATGCGATGGTGGAAGTGGTTGAACTGACAGGCCCGGAACTGGTTGTTACCTCAACCATCGGCAATCAGCGCTTAACCGCCAGCCTGCCGCCAAAATCCAGCATCACGGCAGGGGCTGCCCAACGTTTCGCCATCGATGCCGGTGCCCTGCATATTTTTGACAAGGCAACCGGCAAGCGACTTTAACCCTCGAGCAGATAGTCCGGCATGTCTTTCAACCGGGCTATATCGCGCAGTGGTGGCTGACCGAAGAGACGCGCATATTCACGGCTGAACTGTGACGGACTGTCGTAGCCAACCGTATGACCGGCTGTTGCCGCATCCAATGACTGGCTGAGGATCAGTCGGCGGGCTTCCTGCAGCCGCAACTGCTTCTGATATTGCAGCGGGCTCATCGATGTCACCGCCTTGAAGTGCTGGTGGAACGAAGACGGGCTCATATTGGCTTCGGATGCCACATGCTCAATGCGCAATGTCTTGCGGAAGTTGCGCTTGATCAGCCCGATTGCCTTGTTCACCTGATGCAGACGGCTTTCCGACTGCGCTATCTGGCGCAAACGCCCTGACTGTTCACCGGTCAGCAGCCGATAGAGCAACTCCCGCTCGGTGAGCGGTGCCAGCATCGGAATGTCTTTTGGCGAGTCGAGAAGGCGAATGAGGCGCACGACATTATCAAGCAGTTCCGGTCCCATGGGATTGAGCGACATGCCCCGGTCTGGAAGCTGGTTGCCGAAACTTTCCTTCGGCGCTTCAAGCAGCAATGCACTGAGCATGGTGGGGTCGAGATCAAGTTTCATGGAGAGATAGGGCTCGTCCTCCGATGCCTCGATGACATGACCAACAATGGGAAGGTCAACAGACACGGTCAGGTAGGTTGCCTTGTCGTAGTAATAGACTTCATCGCCAAGCATTGTCCGCTTGCGCCCTTGCGCGATGACGCAGACGGCAGGTTCGTGGACAACATGGTTCGGTTCAGTCGGGGCCGTGGCGCGCGCGAGATTCAAACGCGGAATATCCGTCGAAAACAGGCCATCGGCGCCCGTATGCTTTTCGATCAATTGTGCAAGTTCGGTGATTTTGTCCACGGCCGGTCTCCTCGGATAACACCCGCCCAATCTAGGTACTATTACGCACGCGAACCAGAGCCGGAACATCGGCTTTGGCCCAATTTGGAGGATTGTGCAATCATCCGGCAGTTTCAGTCAATCGCAAGGAGGCGTTTTACGCCGCACGCGTGCTCGCCACCTGACGGATGAAATGGTCCTGATCAATGGCAATGACACGATCCTGCGGAACCGCAGACAAACGCCTGACCTCCTCGACATCCGCAGCCTTCAATTGGGCCTTTGGATCATCGAACCGCATTTCTGGGTCTGGTACGGCTGACAGGAGAAGCTTGGTATAGGGATGCTGCGGATTATCGATGACCTTGTTGACGTTACCCCACTCAACGATCTGCCCTGCATACATGACGACAATATCTTCCGCGACATAGCGGGCCGTGGCGATATCATGGGTGATGTAAAGCAGCGCCAGCTTCATATCACGCTTCATCTCATTGAGCAGATTGAGCACACCTAGCCGCACCGAAACATCGAGCATGGAGGT
This sequence comes from Phyllobacterium sp. TAF24, assembly GCF_052113785.1. Lineage (NCBI taxonomy): Bacteria > Pseudomonadati > Pseudomonadota > Alphaproteobacteria > Hyphomicrobiales > Phyllobacteriaceae > Phyllobacterium > Phyllobacterium sp. TAF24. The sequence goes on from NZ_JBFRDN010000003.1 coordinate 28,325, forward strand.
GGGCTCATCAGCAACAATCACTTCAGCACCGACCGCGAGAGTACGGGCAATGTTGACACGCTGGCGCTGGCCGCCGGAAAGTTCGTGCGGATGTTTCTGCGCAACAATTCTTGGATCGAGCTTGACCCGGGTCAGCAGTTCTTCAATCGCCGCATCGACCTGTTTGCCCCTGAGATCACGCCGGTGCAGTTGTAACGGACGGCGCAGATGATAGTCAATCGTGTGAGCCGGATTGAGCGAGGAAAAGGGGTCCTGAAAGATCATCTGGACTGAACGGCGATAGGCGGCGAGCGCTGACGCATTATCCGTTGAAACGGGCTTGCCCTTGAACAGCAACTGGCCGTCGCTTGGTGTATATTCCCGCATCACCAGCCGTGCGCAGGTGGTCTTGCCGCTGCCGGATTCGCCTACGAGCGCAAGGGTTCTGCCCGCATGTAACTCAAAGGAAACCGACTGTGCAGCGTTCACCTGAAACGGCGGGCGGCCAAAGGATTTCGACACACGGTCAAGCGCGAGGATAGCAGAATGCGGCTCGCTCATGTCGGCACCCTTTCCATAACCGGTTCACCATGCAGCGACGGGAAGGAAGCCCAGAGTTTCTTTGTATAGTCGTGCTGCGKATCACCGTAGATTTTCTCGGCGGTATTCTGCTCAACCAGTTTGCCTGCCAGCATAATGCCAATGCGGTCGCAGAACTGCACCATCAGGCCGAGATCATGGGTGATGAACAATACCGAAAAGCCGAAAGTGCGGCGCAGTTCATTGATGCGTTGCAGGATTTCCCGTTGCACCACCACGTCGAGCGCCGTCGTCGGCTCGTCCATGACGACGATCTTCGGGTTCAGCGAAAGGCAGATGGCAATGACGATACGCTGACGCATGCCACCGGAAAATTGGTGCGGATAATCCTTCATACGATCCGGCGGGATATCGACAAGACGGAGCATTTCCGCAGTGCGCTCGCGTGCTTGCGCCTTGCTCATCCCTTGGTGCGTGCGCAGCACATCATAGAACTGCGCTTCAATACGCAGCACCGGATTGAGAGAATTCATTGCGCTCTGGAATACCATGGCAACTTCCCGCCAGCGAAAATCACGCAGCTGCGCCGGATTGAGGTCAAGGACATCCCTGCCCTCCAGCAATATCTGGCCGGAGCGGATCAGCGCCGGAGGTTTGTGCAAGCGACTGATGGCAAAGGCAATCGTGCTTTTGCCGCAACCGGATTCACCGGCAAGTCCAAACGTCTCACCATGGGCCACGTCAAAACTGACATCATCCACAGCGCGAAAATCTGTCTTGTCGCCAATATAGTCGATGGTGAGGTTCTTCACCTGAAGCAGAGGCGTAGTCACAGGCGGCCCTCCCCGGAACGGATGAGCGCCGACCAGCGGCTCATACTGTTTCCTGTCCGAAGACGCGGATTGGCGATCTCATCCACGGCAAAATTCAACAGCGAAAGCCCGATGCCGAGAAGCGCGAGCGCGAAACAGGGCGTGAGAATATCCCACCACGCACCAACCGACAGGGCGGAGGCCTTTTGCGCATTATAAAGCATCATACCCCATGACACGGTCTTGGGATCGCCGAGACCAAGAAATTCCAGTGTCGCTTCGGTGATAATGGCAAAAATAACGCTGCCAATGAAATTGATGCCAACGATGGAAATCAGGTTCGGAAAGATTTCAAAGGTCATGATGCGCCAGCGCGGCTCGCCCATCATCTCGGCGGACTTGACAAAATCCTTTTGCTTGACGGAAAGCGTCTCCGCACGGGTCACGCGTGCGCCCCACGCCCACGACGTAAGCCCAAGAATAACGGCTATAACCAGCGGACTGGCCTGTCCGATGAATGAAGCAAGCACGAGGAGGAGCGGCAGGTTGGGAACAACCAGCACCATATTGGTGAAGAAGCTGATGACTTCATCGGTCTTGCCGCCGCGATAACCGGCAATAATACCAAGCGCAGTGCCTAGCACCGTGATTATTAGTCCGGCACCGAAACCCACCGCGAGCGATGTTCTTGCTCCGTAAATCAGGCGGGCGAACACATCTTGCCCGATGCGCGTCGTGCCAAGCCAATGGTCAGCTGATGGCGGCTGATGCGGCCTGCCAACACGCGCGGCGGGATTATATTCTGTCAGAAGTGGTGCCGCGAGGGCAATCAGCATGATGATCAAAAGGATGATCATCCCGACAAGTGCTTTGCGGTTGCGGACAAGTCCGGCAATGAGTGTTTTCATGGCTCATGTCCTCCGCAGGCGTGGATCAAGCAGCACATAACTGATATCCACGATGAAATTGGCGATAAGCATAGCGATGGTCATGATCAGAAGCTGGCCCTGAATGACGGGATAATCACGGGCGAGGATCGCCTGATAGAGAATATTCCCAAGACCGGGATAGTTGAACACAACCTCGGTTACCAGTGAGCCCCCAAGCACCGTGCCAATGGCAATGGCAAGACTGCTGACGGTTGGCAAAAGCGCATTGCGCGCCGCATACCAGATCATCACCCGGCTGTCGGAAAGGCCTTTTGCCCGCCCCATGATGATGTAATCTTCGCCGAGAAGATTGATCATGTTGTTGCGCATGGTCACGGCAAAGCCGCCTGTCAGCACCGAGCACAGCGTCACCATTGGCAGAATGCCGTGGTAGAGCACACTTGCGATATAGGTGAACGAAAAAGACGGATCGAGCGCAGGATCAGCCGAATAGCCTGTCGGGAACCAGTTGAGCGTGAAACCGAAGAAGAACAGCACGATCAGCGATGTGACAACCGCCGGAACCGATGTAGCGAAGATCGCGCCAACGGATACGACGACATCGAAAACACTGCCGCGCCGCCATGCAGCGAGAATGCCGAGGAACGTTCCCAGCGTGAAACTGATGAGTGTTGCTGTTCCCATGAGTGCAACGGTCCAGATAAGCGCGTGGCCAAGCACCTGCGTTACCGGCAGCGGGAAATATTTAATCGAGCGGCCAAGATCGCCGGTAAAAATGCTTTGGAGATAGGTCAGATATTGCTGCCAGAGCGGTCCGTCAACAAAACCGAAAGTCAGTTTCAACGACTCAAGATTCTCAGCCGACAGTTCGGTGCCGGTGCTGGAAAACATGATCTGGATCGGATCTCCCGGCATGAGGCGCGGCAGGAAGAAATTAATCGTGGCCGCCGCAATGAAGGCAGCCAGATAGAATCCGAGGCGTCGAAGCAAAAAAGCCATATGCATCCCCCATCGCGGCAAGGGCGGCTATAACCCGCCATTACCTGTTGCGATGCCTATTTGACCGGCTCAAGCGCCAGAAGGTGAATGAGACGCGCCGGATTGTTGCGCGTGATCGAAGGATTGACGAATGGATGTTCCTTCGTCGACCAGCCGGTGAAACGCTTGGTGTTATACTGATACCAGTTCGGATTGTTAAACACCGGCATCATAGGCAGATTTTCCGCGACGATGCGCTGAGCCTTGTTCATCACATCCTTCTGGGCCGACGGATCGGCGGTGCGGGTGAAATCAACCAGCAGTTTTGCGAGATCAGGACTGAACCAGCGTTGCGCGGTAAAGCGTGTCTTGCCTTTGTCAGTCTCGTTAAAGGCGCGCTGATAGGGGTAATAGGGTGATGCGGCGGCTGGCAGGCTGTTGATGGCCATGTCGAATGAGCCATTGATGAGATTACCGGACCAGACAGCCTCCTCCGGTGTGGCAATCTTCACATCGAGGCCCGCCGCCTGCATGCCTTCAATGGCAATCTGAACCGTGTCGATCCAGTCGGTCCAGGCATTGGGCACGATCAGCGAGAATGACAGCTTTGACCCATCAGGATTGTCGCGGAAACCATCGCCATCCTTATCCGCATAACCGGCTTCATCAAGCAAAGCCTTGGCGGCATCCGTGTCATATTTTCCATATTTGCCGAAGTCCGCGAGGACGGAGGGATCAGACCAGTTCTTGTAGAGTTCACCCATGCCTGATGGATCATCGTTCAGGGTCGGGTAGCCATAACCAGCCACATCAATCATCCCCTGACGATCAAGTGCCATGCTGACGGCACGCCGGAATTTCACGTCATTGAACGCTTTGCGGTTATTCTGATTGGCCGTTTCCAGATTGAACAGGAACGCGACCATACTACCGGGCGTATACCAGTAATGGAAATGCGCGGGGTCCTTGGCGACATAGGTATTTTCCACGTCGGGCAGGAACGAGACACCCCAATCAAGCGTGCCATTGGCGGTCGCCGTCAATATCTGATTGTTGTCAGCCAATTGCGGAAACCGCATGCAGTCAATCTTGAGGTCAGCAGCATCCCAATAATTCGGATTGCGGCACTGATCGTAAGTCTGGCCGGTGAACCTGACAATCTCGGTCATCGGGCCGCTACCAACGGGGCTTTCATTGGCAAAGGTCACGGGATCGGCAATATCCTTCCAGACATGTTCCGGAATGATTGGCACCTGCACCAGTTGGTCAGCCGCAAGCGAGCTTGGATTGACCAAGGTGAAGCGCACGGTCTGTGCATCGACAACTTCGACGCCATCAATGAATTTCCAGATACTGACAAAATCCAGCGCCGGGAATTTCTTAAGGTAATCATAGGTGAACTTCACATCAGCCGATGTGAACGGCTTGCCATCCGACCATTTGAGATCAGGCCGCAGCTTGAACTCCATGCTCTTCAGATCATCCGCCAGCTTGAAGCTTTCAGCCAGACGGAAGTTCGGCTTGTTATTGTCAAAGCGATTGAAGATGACGAGCGGCTCATAAATGAAATCGAGCGTACTCTGGCGCGCCGATGTCTGGTTGAACGGATTAAAGTTGCGCACCCAGGTGGTGGCAGGCTCGATATTGACGGTCAGTACGCTCTGCGCCATGGCAGGTGCTGACAAAAACATCATTGCAGAAGCTGCTGCAAACAGACGGTTTCTCGACATGCGTATTCCCCTCTTATTATTGATTAAACGCGTTTAACTGACGAGTGCACTGGCAAACATGTCTTCAACTTCCGCATGAACTGCTTTGACATCAACTTTCAACGAACCAAGGCGGGCATTGGCAGCAGCGATGCGCCGGGCGGCTGCTTCAGTCAGCGGGCGGGAAGCCTTTGCAGCCGCTTCACTATCGGCAAGATCGCCGTGGCTGTGCAGGGCAATGTCAAAACCGGCGTCAAGAACCTGTGCGACGCGTTCGGGCATCGTGCCAGTCAGCGAGTTCATGAAAATGCAATCAGAGATAAGCACGCCCTCATAACCCAGATCCTTGCGGATCACATCAAGCATGACAGGCGAAACGGAAGCGGGCTGTTCCTTGTCATAGGCGGAATAAACCACATGGGCCACCATCGCCCAGGGCGTATCCTTCAGATCGATGAACGGCTTGAAATCGGTAGCCAGAAGAGTTTCCTTGCTGGCATCAACAACCGGGCGCTCCTTGTGGGAATCCAGCGTTGCACGGCCATGGCCGGGAATGTGTTTTATCACGGGCATGTTGCCGGTTTCGAGGAAACCATCGACAACTTCACGGCCAAGAATGGTGACAAGCGCGGGATCAGAACCAAACGAACGCGCGCCGATGACATCGCTTGTCGTGTCGAACACCAAATCAAGCACCGGTGAGCAACCACTGGAAAGACCAAGCTCGCTCATCATGGTGCCCATGGCGCGGGAGGAAAGGCGCAGGGCTTTGCGCGCCAGTTCAAGGTCATGCTGGGCCAGCTTTGCAAACTCGCCAAAACTGCGGAACAGCGGCCATGGGCCGGCGTCAAGATGCTGCACACGGCCGCCCTCCTGATCAGTAAAGACAGGTGCGTCCTCGCGGCCTACCGCTTCGCGGAAGCTTTCGATCAGCGCCTTGACCTGCTGCGGCTCGCGTTGATTGCGGCGACCAACGAAGAGGCCAAGCGGATTGGTCTCGCGAAACAGCGCAATTTCGTCTGAAGACAAGGTTGTGTTCGGAATGCCGACAAACAGGGCGAGAGGCAATTGGCTGGACACTGTATTTACTCCATAAGGTCTGATTGGAAACGAGGTCAGGTGCGCTTGGCGTGCAACATGCCCTCATAAACGCCTTTGTCTTTGGCAGGGATTTCGATGGCACCGGCTGCCTTGGCGTAGAAATCCACCGGCCCCGCATCGCCGATAAAGGCATAGGCATGACCGAGCGTTTTCATTGTCTGCAGGGTGGCCGAAAACAGAGCAAGGCCAATGCCTTTTCCCTGTTTGTCAGGGTGAACGCCAGTGGGGCCGAAAAAGCCGCGCGCGGTTGCATCATAGCAGGCAAATCCCACAAGCTCGCCGTTTTCAATCGCGATGAGACAGGCGGAGGGTTGGCGCGTGATGGCAACGGCAACTTCACTGCCCCAGTTGGCGCTGAAGTGCTCACGAACCCAATCTGTGACCAGCTGCGCTTCTGGCGCAAGCACAGGGCGGATGGTGACAGCGACATTGTCAGCTTTGCTTTTCAGCTCAGACAGCTTGTCCGTGTACAAGCTTACAAGTAAATCAGCCACCGCTGCTCCTCATTCAATAATTCCATTATAATGGAATATATCCCCTTTTTATGTAATAGAATTGGATTTTTGAATGGGCTTGTCAACTGGTTTTTGCCAGTAGCATTTGGCGTCCCGCCGTTTCCGGCAATTACTGGGCTTTGAATGATCCTGATCATCAGCGGTACGGAATAGTACTGCGCCAAATGGAGGCCGCTGCTTCGATTCGGGCCAATATGGTTATCGCCGACGTTTTGCTAGACAGTTGGACGTGACACGACATACCAGGCGCAGGCGATAAAGAATAAAGCGACCACCGCGCCGAGAAGCGGGCTCGGCCGGGCAAAATACCAGAATGAGCCATAGCCGAATGCCATGCCGCCACAGGCAATGTATTTCACCCGAACCGGAATGGCACCATGGCGCTGCCACTGGACCAATGTCGGCCCAAAGACAGGATGTTCCAGCAGCCATTTTTCAAAGCGTGGGGAAGAGCGACCAAAGCACCACGCGGCGATGATCAGGAAAATGGTCGTAGGCATGACGGGAAGCAGCGCCCCGATAAACCCGAGCGCGACCATCACCCAGCCAAGCGCAAAATAAACCGCGCGTCGTGTCCCGTTCATTTCATCCGCTCCTCCGCCTCGCATCGACGGCATAGCAGCGGTTTAACCGGAAAGGCTGTAAATGTCAGCCTGTACACTTGCCGCCCATATATTTCAGAAGCCAAAATGGCCTTTTAACCCGGGAACAGAGGCTACGATCTTGTCAATCAGTTCCGGGTCAGCGGAAGCCTTGGCATGGGCAACGACCGCAGAACCAGCCTGCTGTATCTGCTCAACCGTCAAACCGCTCGCCTTGAGCGTCGCGACACCATTGACGATTGCCCCGACTTTTTCACCCGCAGCGCCACCGAGAAACCCGGTTATGCTGGACAATAAGCCGCCCGCCTGATTGCCCGCAGCCATAACATCGAAACTCTGCGCCAGCTGCGCGGCGCCGGGTATCTTGGCAAAGAGAGTTGCGGCCTGCTCAGGTGCTTCATGCTGAAGCACGGAAAGCACTGTGCCCGCCGCCTTTTCCGCCACCTGCGGATCAAGATTGGCTTCAGTTGCTATCGTGTTGACCAGATCCTGTATCGGCATGGGGTTCTCCTTTTGCGAGTGCAGAACTGAACATTATCCAGTCTCTATGGGAATTGGATGACGCCAGAAAAGGCCAGAGGTTGCAAGCAGAAACGCCCGGACAGGAGGTCGTCCTATCCGGGCGTTTATAGAGTTTCAAAGAGCAAACGCCTGATGGCTGTTCGCTTTCATTCGGCCTTCAGGCGCGTGTTGCATGCGCTCCAATATTGCGGCCATGTTTGACCGGCAACCTTGTTGGCAGCCTTCGCCTTCTGCCAATCGTCACCGCATTCGCGAATGCGCGAACGGAACGCAATCTCACCTGCGGATAAGGGTTTGCCATTGGCGGATGTTTCCGGCGCTGTGGCAGCTTTGCTGGCCGCAGCTTTGGTCGGTGCAACAGTTGGTTCCGGCGGCGGTGTCGCATCGGATTGATCCGACTTCAGGCTGTCACTGCAAGCCGAAAGGAACTGCGGCCACTTCTGGCCATTCAGCGTACCAGCTGTTTTGGCTGCCTGATACTGCGTGCTGCATTCCTTGGTTACAGCCTTCCCGGACATCGCGCCGGCAGCTGCGGGTGCTGCCGCCGTTGTCTGTGCCTTTGCCGGTTTCATGGCGTCTTTCGCCTTCACCGCCGGAGCGGGAGCAGGTGCTGCTGCATCTGTCTTCAGATTGGCACTACAGGTTGAGAGGAACTGTGGCCATGTCTGGCCGTTCAGCTTATTCCCATCCTTGGCTGCCTGATATTGAGTGCTGCATTCTTTGGTGACGGACTGGGCTGCGGTGCTGGCTGCAGATGCCGGGAGGGCAAATAAGGTCATTCCGGCGCCAACAATCACCGATGCGGCGAGCGTCTTTGTAAGAAACTGGTTCATTTTCATGTGTTCCTTGCGAGTATGGTTCGCGTTTCCCCCGGTACGCACCATGCGTTCCGGTTTAACAATGCCTCGATGGCTCCCGTCCCTATTGAATGAAACGCGTTCAACGCATCACTCGAAGCCATCGCGCGGAATCTGCACTTCGATTGTGGCTGAAAATGTCTCGAATTCAGGAATATTTGCAGGTGAATTGCGCATCAAATTTACCCCAGAGTCGCAGTCGATGGCATTGCAAAGACAGCATGATCTTCTCGCCTAATGATTGCAAGTGAGATCACATTCCACCCTGAGTACGCATAGGTAGACTGAAACAACCATCAAAACCCGAGAGGGTATGCAGGTTGAGTGATTGGCGATTTGGTTTTGAGATTGGTATCGGCGCTCAGTTACGTCGACAACTGGACCAGATAAGTACGCACATATTGTGCAAAGGCCGGAAGGCCTACCAAAGAGAAACGGCATGGCGCAGAAAACCCGCGCCATGCCGGAAGCATTAAAGTCAGGCAGCCAGTGTGTCGGCAACAGGCTCCGGAACCGAAGCAATTGTGCGCAGAATCTGCGAAGCAATCTGGTAGGGATCGCCCTGCGAGTTCGGACGACGATCTTCGAGATAACCACGGTAGCCACTGTTCACAAAGCTATGTGGCACGCGGATTGACGCACCGCGATCAGCAACACCATAGCTGAACTGATGAATGGACTGCGTCTCGTGCTTGCCAGTCAAACGCAGATGGTTGTCTGGTCCATACACGGCAATATGATCATCGCAGGCATCGGCAAATGCAGCCATGACCTGTTCAAAGTAGTCCTTGCCGCCGACTTCGCGCATAAAGGCAGTCGAGAAATTGGCATGCATGCCGGAACCGTTCCAGTCCGTATCGCCGAGCGGCTTGCAATGGTATTCAACATCAATGCCGTACTTTTCGCACAGACGCTGCAGAAGATAACGTGCCATCCAGATTTCGTCGGCAGCCCGCTTGGAGCCCTTGCCGAAAATCTGGAATTCCCACTGACCCTTGGCAACCTCAGCATTAATGCCTTCATGGTTCAAACCGGCAGCGAGACAGATATCAAGGTGCTCTTCGACAATCTGGCGGGCAACGCTACCAACATTGCTGTAACCCACACCCGTGTAATAAGGACCCTGTGGCGCCGGATAGCCTGCATCAGGAAAGCCGAGCGGGCGACCGTTCTGATAGAAGAAATATTCCTGCTCAAAACCGAACCACGCGCCTTCATCGTCAAGAATGGTTGCGCGATTGTTGGATGGGTGCGGTGTCTTGCCATCGGGCATCATAACTTCGCACATGACCAGAACGCCGTTCTTGCGCTCGCTATCTGGATAGATCGCAACAGGCTTCAGAACACAATCCGAACTCCGGCCTTCGGCCTGCAAAGTCGAACTTCCGTCGAAGTTCCAGAGCGGCAGCTGTTCCAACTTTGGAAAAGCGTCAAATTCCTTGACCTGCGTCTTGCCGCGAAGATTTGGGACCGGTGTGTAACCGTCGAGCCAGATATATTCGAGTTTGTATTTTGTCATTGTGGCTTCTCTCACTACCTAGTTGTGCGCGCTAATCTTGCAGGTCCAGCGCCCAATCGTGCGCCGCCACCTGCGGATACTTTCTGCAAAGCAAGTTGCGTGCCACTTTTGCAATCAAGAGGATTGCCAGCGTTGGAAAAGTTCAAAAAACGAAATTTTAGCTTGCCAACGAACTAACCCGCAGAGGATTTTGACAGGCGTTCAAATGCGCACGCTTTATTCCGTCGAATTTCCGGCTCGTATTGCGTCAAAAAACAATCTGCTCGACGCGTACTAAACGATTGCCAGCCCAACAATTGAACATTTCATGATGATATTTTGGGCAGTTGCGAAAATCCTGTGCAGATGCGAGGCTGGTGGCAAGCGTGTCATATGACTCAAATACAGCTTGGCAAACGAACTCATCATACTTGCACTGCTGCCGGAATCTCTCAAACTCCGCAGTCATACTTCTCTTCGCACATCGCAACTGCCGAATAAATCACCGAAAATGTGGTTTTGTGACTTCTTCTAAAATATTTACAATCGGCCTTTCTATCCATTTTTGCTGAATCCAAGTGCAAGATGGCTTGTCCTTGAGCGCATAACACCGAAATTTGGGCAGATATCTATCTATACTGCCTATGTTTTGACCGTTGTATAGTTTCTCAAAGCATTGACTGCCGGAGAGCCAAAACTACCCCTATTGTCACATTCGAAATCCTTTGTTAGCCTCATGAAAACCACAAAACCACAAAAGGGGAATTCAATGCCAACTATCAGCAGGCGTAATTTCTTGACACATGCGGCGTCGCTGGGCGCCGGTGCTGCTCTTTTGAATGTGAATCCGGACTTCTTCTTTTCTTCTGCCTTTGCCCAAAGCGGCAAGCCGATGGTTTTTCTCTCGGCCGAGAACATCACGGGCAACTGGGACCCGACATCCCATACGACACTTTCGCAAATTAACGTCCAGGCTTTCGTCATGGGCTTTCTGACGCGCACGCCAATGCGCCTCGATAACCCGGAGGAAACGGTCTATGAACTGGCAACCAGCATCAAGCTGCTTGATGCCAATACGCTTGAGATCAAGCTGCGCGATGATGTGAAATTTCACGACGGCAAGCCGTTCAAGGCCGAGGATGTCAAGGCGACTTTCGAGTATGGCTCCCGCAAGGATCGTCCGGCTCAATGGTACCCCGGCCCGACTGAGACCCTCGATATCACCACCCCAGATGATCACACCGTCATCGTCAATACATCCAAGGGCGGCTACCCTGCCCATCTCTTCGTATTTCTCGCATCCTATTTGCCGATGATGTCGGCAACGGACATTGCAGGCGGACCATCTGGACCTTTGACCCAAAGATTGAATGGTACAGGTCCCTTCCGTTTCGTCGCCCAGAAGGGCAATGACACCCTGCTGGAAGCCAACAAGGATTATTTTCGCGGCGAACCGAAAATTCCAGGCATCAATTTTACCTTCGTCGGTGATGCCACCACCCGAATGCTGTCACTGCTGAATGGTCAGGCTTCCATTGTCGAGCGGCTTGAACCCGAACAGGTAACGACACTGGAAGGCAACAAGGCCATTGCTATCAACAGCGTTGTCTCCGTTGAAAACAAATATCTCTGGTTCCGTTGTTCCAAGCCCCCCTTCAATGACCCGAAGGTGCGCATGGCCGCCTGTCACGCCATTGATCTTGCCATGATCCGCGAGGTGCTGGGCTCCGCCGGGCATGAATCCTACAACTACGTATCACCTGTGAAATTCGGCTATACGGACCTGCCCAATTATCCGAAATATGATCCTGAAGCTTGCCAGAAACTTCTGGCAGAGGCAGGTTTCCCGAAGGGCAAGGGCCTGCCTGATCTCGAATACATCACGTCAGTCGGGTTCTATCCAAAGACCAAGGAATATGGCGAGGTCATCACCGCCATGCTGCAGGAACAGGGTTTTCCTGTAACCCTTACAGTGCTCGAACCGGCGGCGTGGAATGAACGGCTCTATGATCGTCCGGGCGGTGGCCCCGGCCACATGATCGATTGTGGCTGGTCGACTGGCTCGCCGGAACCTGATCTGGTGCTGCGCACCCACTTCCACTCCAGTTCCAAGCGCATCACCGGCATCGAAGATCCGCAGATTGACGCGTCGCTCGACAAGGAGCGCAACGCCCCCAATCTGGAAGAGCGCAAGAAAATCCTGCAGGGTGAAACCATGCCGCTTCTGGCCGAAAAAGTGCCAGCGCTCTCACTGTTCACCTCGGTGATGATCCACGCCATGCAAAAGGACCTGGCCGGGCTCTTCATCTATCCTGATGGGACAATGGACGCTTCGAAAACCACGTTTGCGTGACGCGAATGTCGCTGGCCCGCAATCCCGCACAGCGGATTGCAGGTCGATGATGCGGAGACCGCCTTCATGTTTGTTCTGAGTTTTCTGGTCAGACGGTTGTTGCAGGGAGCACTGATTGTGTTCCTTGTTTCGCTGTTGATTTTTACCCTGCTGCGTGTCGTTCCTGGCGATCCTGTCCGGTTGATGGCTGGTGGCATGGCACCGGAAGCTCTGATCGAACAGATTGCCAAGGATATGGGCCTTCGCGACCCGATTATCGTGCAGTTCGGCCGCTATATGAGCGGGGTGGTTCAGGGTGATCTCGGGCAGTCATTTGTACGGCCTGCCAATGGCGCTTCGACAGGTGGCGCAAACTTTAATGACTCAACGCGCGGCGAGCGGGCCAAAGTTCTCGACCTCATTCTCGAAACCTTGCCGATGACGCTGCAATTGGCAGGTCTTGCTATCGTGATTGCGCTGGCTTTCTCTTTTCTCGTGGGCATACCCGGTGGCCTTGCACCGGGGCGATGGCCGGATAGGCTGGCCTTTTACATATCGTCCATATTCGTTTCCCTGCCGAACTTTTGGCTCGGGATCATTCTCGCGCTGCTGCTTTCGGTCAAACTTGGCTGGCTTCCGGCGATCGGCTATCAGGGCTTTGCCTATACGATCCTGCCCGCGATTGTTCTTGCCGTTGAACTATCACCCGTCCTGATCCGCACGCTGACCGCATCCATGGCGGGGATCATGATGGAACCTTTCGTGGCTGTTGGCAAAGTGCGCGGCCTCAGTCGGCGACGCATTGTCTTCGGTCATGCGCTGCGCAATGCCTCCGTCCCTCTACTTAATCTTCTGGGTATCCAGTTCAGCGGACTGCTCGGCGGAGTGCTGATTGTCGAGTTCATCTTCGATTATCCGGGGCTTGGGCTGCTGACTATCAATGCCGTTCTTCAGCGTGATTTCCCGCTCATTCAGGGCATTGCGATTGTCACCAGTGCCATCTTTGTCTTCATCAATATTGCCGTCGACCTGGTGGCGACGATGATCGATCCGAGGCTCGAATACTGATGAGTGTGCTTGAAGCCATCCCTGCCAAGAGTGTCGAGCCTGAATCAATCAGGGGGGCGTCAATTTCGCGGCGTATCTGGCGTCTCGCCATATCCTCGAACGAGTTTCGCTTTGGCCTCGCCATCTGCCTCATCCTGCTTATTGCCGCAATATTCTACCCTGAGTGGAGCGGCATCGACCCCACCAAGATGAATGTGAAGGACCGTCTGATCCCGCCGCTGTTCCTGCAACAGGGCTGGACATGGGCGCATCCACTGGGCACGGACCAGATCGGCCGGGACATGCTGGTGCGCTCGCTCGTCGGATTACGCTATTCATTTCTGATCGGCGTGAGCACCGTCGCGCTCATGCTCTGCGTCGGCTGTTCTCTCGGCATGATTGCCGGTTATTTCGGCGGCAAGATCGATACGGTGATCATGCGCATCACCGATGCCCAGCTGTCGATTCCGATGATCATCCTTGCCATTGCGGTGCTCGGTGTCTCCCGCCCGACCATACCGGCAATCATCCTTGTCCTCGGGCTTTCAAGCTGGCCGACCTATGCACGCGTGACCCGCAGTGTGGTCATGACCGAGCGTAAGCGCGAATATGTCAGGGCGGCACAGGTCATGGGCGCTTCGAACTTCCGCATCATGGTGCGTCTGCTGGCACCGCTCATTCTGCCACCCATTATATTCGTGTCAGTCCTTGATGTAGCCCGCATGATGATTTTCGAATCCATCCTCGGCTTCATCGGGCTCGGCGTGCAGCCGCCAACCCCTACCTTCGGCAATATCATCGCGGATGGGCGCAAATATCTTCTCAATGCGTGGTGGATTGCCACCATGCCGGGTGTGTTCCTGTGTGTGACACTAACAAGCATCAATCTGATGGGTGCCGTGCTTGAGCGGGCGAGAAACCGCATCCATGGAGGTGCATCATGACACAGGCCTCGCCGGTTCTCTCCGTTCGCGATCTTTCAATCGACCTGCGCACCGGATCGGGCAAACGCCGTGTGTTGAGTGATATCAGTTTTGATCTTGCCCCGCGTGAGATTGTCGGCCTGATCGGCGCCAGTGGTTCCGGCAAGACCATTCTGTCCAAAGCGCTGGTCAACTGGATCGAACCACCGCTGGAGATTGCAGCAGGACGGGTGGAATATAAGTCCAACAATATTCTCACCGTTGCATCCGGGCCCATGCGCAAGCTACGACGGGAAATCGCCTATGTCGGCGGCGATCCCATGGGCGCGCTCGACCCTACCCTGCCTGTCGGGTATCAAATCGTCGAAAAGCTCCAAGCTGTTGCGCCTGAGATTGGTACTGCGGAAGCAAGGAAACGTGTGGTCGACCTGCTCGATGCGGTACGGATACCCTCAGCCAAGAACCGCTTCCACGAATACCCCTCGCAGTTCAGCGGCGGTATGATGCAGCGGGCGCTGATTGTTGACGCTCTTGTCAGCAATCCGGCCTTTCTGGTGGCTGACAATATTACCCAGCCGTTGGATGTGACAGTTGCGGCGCAGGTGCTGCGGCTTCTGCGCGAACTGACAGAGCGCTTCGATACGGCGGTCTTTTTCGTTTCCTCCTCGCTTCCCGTTGTCAGCGATGTCGCTTCCCGTATTCTTGTTCTGGAAGAAGGCAGGATTGTCGAACAGCAGGAAACTACTGCTTTGGTGCAACATCCCAAGCATCCCTATACATCGGAACTGATGGCGCAAATTCCCAAGCTCTGGGCCGAGGGGGCAGCCAATGTCCCAGCTTCGACAGGCAAGGAGGTCGTGATCAGCGTGCGGGATGTCAGCCGGTCCTATAGCGTGCGCAAGCGCGGCACTTTCGCGTCGCATAATACGGTACGTGCCGTGCGCAACGTCACCTTTGATGTGTTTGCCGGTGAGAATTTCGGGGTCGTCGGCGAGTCCGGCTGTGGCAAATCTTCGATGATGCGGCTTCTAAGCAGACTGGAACTTCCCGATAGCGGTCAGGTTCTCTGCAATGGTGACGATATTTCCCGCCTTTCCGGAAAAGACCTTCTGAAATTCAGACGGAATTTTCAGCTTGTCTTGCAAGACCCGTTCAGTTCCCTTCCTCCGCGAACCGCTATCGGCGCCATTCTGGAGGAGCCCCTACGCACCCACGGCGTGCGTGACAGGAAAGAGCTGCGACAACGGGCTCTGACAGTTATGGATGAAGTCGGTCTTCCCTCGTCGCTCTACGAGGAACTGCCCATCGGCCTTAGCGCCGGACAGCGCCAGCGCATCAATGTGGCACGGGCCATGGTGCTTCAGCCCAAAGTGCTGATCATGGATGAAACGCTGTCATCCCTCGACCAGACCGAACAATTCAAACTCCTGAAGCTGTTCGAAAAGCTGCAGGCACAATACGGCCTGACCTATGTTTTCATCTCGCATGACCTCGCCATGGTACGCCGCGTTTGCAACCGGGTGGCAGTCATGTATCTCGGTGAAATTGTCGAAATTGCCCATAATCAGCGATTGTTCTTTGATCCCGGCCATCCCTATACCCGCACCTTGATGAGTGCGGTTCCAACGCTAGAAGAACGGCGCTATCGCCCGGAGGATTATCTTCTGGAAGGCGAGCCGCCGAGCCCCATCGATCTGCCAGTTGGATGCAGCTTTGCCGGGCGATGCCCGAACGTCATGGAGCGGTGCCTGACGCAAAGCCCTGTTCTGACAGACCGCGGATCGAAGGACATGGCAGCCTGCTTCCTTCTTGATGAGCCCAGAAACCGGGATATGAGGGTCGTTGCATGAAGACCCAGAAGATCGGCATTCTTGATCTTGAGCAGATAAACCGGTGGGGCGTGCGGTCGAAATGGCGACGCGGCCCCTATCCGGATAGCCGCAGTTCTGTACGGATTTATCATCCCGCCCGACATTCAGCGGCAACATTAGCCAGTAAGTTCAGCCACGATTTACTTTGGCACGGCATTGGAGATGGCAACATGGCTCTTCCTGATATGAGAGTGCAGGTTATTCTTGCAGAACTGGCCAAGCATGGACGTGTTTCGGTCAAGGATATTTCCCGAAGACTTGATGTCAGTCGTGAGACCATCCGCCGCGATCTGAAGGTGCTTGAACGGGAGGGACATATGCGCTGCGTCTATGGCGGCGGCGTGAAGCAGGCTATCGGACTGGATCAGCCCGCCGCAGAACGCATGCGCATCAATGCACGGGAAAAGGGGCGGCTTGCCGTTCATGCAGCAAAACTGGTGAAGAGTGGCAGCAAGATATTCGTTGATTCCGGCACAACCACGCTGGCGTTTGCGCGGCACCTGATCAACATCGAAGGGCTGAACATTTTCACCAACTCGCTTGATATCGCCCAGCTCTTCGACGCGGGTTATTCGGGCAGCGTCACCGTGGTGGGCGGCACACTCAATCCGAGCTATCGCGCGCTGTTTGGGCCCTCCACCCTCGAAGCCATCAAGGGACACCTGTTCGATACCGCCTTCGTTAGTATTGCAGCGGTCGACTATGCCTACGGCTTTATGGATTACGGCGAAGACGAAGCCGCGGTGCGCCGCGAACTGCGCACGCGCTCACGCCATTACGTGATGCTGGCTGACAGCAACAAGTTTGGTCGAACGGGAAACATACGGACACTCGAACTCAAGGATATAGATACGCTCGTGACAGATGCGCAACCGCGGGCGGATTTTGCCGAAAAACTGAAAGAAGCGCAGGTTGAGGTTATTTATGCATGAAATCGGCAGGGTCGCCGTTCCCGTACCGGCAATTGATGAGGTCGAACTCCATCGCTTGATGGATGAAGTGTCACTCATTGGTGGCGGCGAAGGTGGATCAATGAATCGTCTGACCTTGTCGAAAGAAGACGGGCAGGCGCGCGATTGGTTTGCAGCCTGGGTACGAGACCGTGGCCTGCGGCTTGAGGTCGATGGTATCGGCAATATGTTCGGAATTCTCGATTGGGCTGGACCTGATGCACCTATGGTTATGACCGGTTCTCACCTCGACAGCCAGCCAAATGGCGGTCGTTTCGATGGTGCGCTTGGTGTCATCGCTGCCTGCACTGCGGTCGATACAATCAAACAGGCCGTCGAGAAAGACGGTCTTACGCCCAAGGTCAATCTGACAGTGGTCAACTGGACCAACGAGGAAGGCGCGCGCTTTCAGCCCAGTCTCCTCGGAAGCTCTGTTTACACCGGTGCTTTGACACTGGATTTCGCCCTTGATCGCCGGGATGGTGACAATATTTCGGTGCGCGAGGCCCTGACTGATATCGGCTATGCCGGTGAGGCTGCGCCTGCCCTGCCTGATGCCTATATAGAATTGCACATTGAAGGCTCAGATAAGCTCGAAAAGGCGGATTTGAAATTCGCGGCGTTCACACGGTATTGGGGCGCAACCAAGTATCGGCTGGCCTTTCTCGGCAAGCAGGCTCACACCGGCCCGACACCCATGGCAGAACGCAAGGATGCTTTGCTTGCCGCCGCTTATCTTATCGCCGAACTTAAGACCATGGCCGACAAGGGTGGACTTGATCTCCACACGTCAGTCGGGCGGCTCGAAGTGTTCCCGAACTCTCCCAATGTCGTGCCTGCGGAAGCCGTTTTGTTCGTCGAACTGCGCTCCGGCTCTCCCGATATTCTCCAAAGCGCCGAAGACGAGTTCAAAAGCAAGATCGAAGCGTGCGCACAACGTGCAGGAGTCGGCTACGAGGTAAGGTTCGTCGATTATCGCAAAGCGGGCCGGATGGATGAAGGTCTTGTCAATCTGGCAACCAAGACGGCCAAAAGCCTCGGCTATTCGACCCTCTATCTCGATACGATCGGCGGTCATGATGGCGTGGCTCTGGCCGATAAATGTCCAGCCATCGTCATTGCAGTTCCCAGCGTGGATGGTGTGATTCATCATCCGACCGAATTCACCACGCCGGAAGACCGGGCGATTGGCACTCATATCCTCACGGCTATGCTCTGGGATTTCTGCATGCATGGCAATGTTCTGAAAAGCTGAAGGCACAACATGAAAAAGCCCGGCGAAGCATCCAGTCCCGAAGAACAGGCACTTGAACGGTTGATCCTCGCCATCCCCGAATGGCAGGGCCAACCGGTCACCTACGAACGACTGGTTCCGCCAGTCGTTTCGCCGGTGCATCGGGCTGTTGACGGCGATTGCTGGATCGTTTCTGCCGGAGCAGATCAACGAAAAGCCTTCGTCAAAATCCTGCATACGGATTTCCTGCCCTATAGTTCCGGTGCCGTCGCCCACAAGGCGGCTGAAAATGCCGCCAGACTTGGCCTTACGCCAGAGCCAAGACATTTTCTGCCTGAACATAATGCCTATATCTCCGATCTGCTGGATTCGTCCTGGCGTACAGGCCGGATGGACGATTTCGGAAATGCTCTGATCACTGCCAATGTGGTCAAGGCCAAGAAGATGTTCCACGCTACGCCACGTCTCGGAAAACCTTGGTCTGTCTTCGACGGGATCAAAAGGTTTGAGGCTGATCTGGCGGCGGCATCCATCGTGCCGGAAGGCGATATCTGGTGGATGCTAGAGAATGTCGCGACGATCAAAGCCGCGCTTGATGCAGCAGGGATTGATGTAAAGCCCGCCCACGCGGATGGGCTTTCTTCCAACATTATGATCAATGGATCAAATGAAGTGCAGCTCGTCGATTTCGATCAGGCTTGTGACACGGACCCCTATTATGACCTCGGTGTTTTTCTCAATGAGGCATTCCAGTTCGACGACGGCAAGCAACTGGCTCTGGAAATATTTGATGGTCACTATCACGAGACGTCCATGCATCGCTGCAAGCTCTACGGCATTGCTGACGATCTGATGTGGGGACTGTGGGGCGTTTTACTCGACGCCACTTCGCCACGGACCGGACTTGAATATCTCAAATATGCACAATGGCGATTATTGCGGTGTCGGATGGCCATTCTCGACCCGCACTTCGAGATCATGCTGCGCAAACTTTGACCGATAATCCGACTTGGAGAACTGGCATGCAGGGTAAATTACTGGGTCAGGCGGTAACAGCCTCCGAACGGGCGCTTGAAGCAGTCCTATTGGAAATCTCCGAGTGGCAAAGCGAACATATCTCCTATGCGCCGGTACTCGGCGGCATCAGCAATACCAATTGGCAGATCAGGATCAACGGCCATGAGATTCCCTATTTCCTGAAAATGCCGGGTCAAGGCACGGAGATGTTTATTGACCGGCAAGCCGCACTTGAGGCCAGCAGGCGAGCCGAGGAAATCGGAATCGGACCCAAAGGCTATCCCTACCTTGCCCATAAAGGCATCGAAATTACGGATTTCATCGAGGACCGCCGTTCCTGCACCAACAAGGATTTTCGCGATGTTGAAATTCGCAATGCCGCCATTGGCGCTTACAGGCAGTTTCATAATGCCGGCCAGTTGGGGCTGACCAAAACCGTTTTTGATATGATCGAGGAACATATCGATCAGGCCCGCACCTTGAATGGTTTTTTCCCGCAAGATTTCGACTGGCTGTACACGCAATATCGCATGGCGCGATCGGCGCTTGAAGCATCGGGCATTGATCTTGTCGCCTGCTTCAATGATCCCATGCCGGGCAATTTCATGGTCGACGAGGCCAAGACGATCATGCTCATCGATTACGAATACGCGTCGAATAATGACCGATGCTACGATCTTGGTATCTGGTGCGGCGAGATGTTTTTCTCCAATACCATAGAGAATGAAGTGATCGAGGAGTATTTCGGTCATTTCGATCCGCAAATGTATGCCCGGCTCTACGTCCACAAAGCGCTTGCCGATATTAAATGGTCCACATGGGCCATGGTCCAAAGGGAAGTGTCCGCGCTTGACTTTGATTTCCATAAATATGGCGCGTGGAAACATATGCGCGCCCGCAGCTATATGCGCGATCCCCGTTGGAAAGATTATCTGAAAATTGTCTGACGGCGCTGGCCAAAAGAAAACCGGCGGCCCTCATGGAGGCCGCCGGTCTTTTTCAAAACAGCAATCGAACAGTTGATCGAACCCTAGACTGCACTTCCGCAACAAGCCGATGCCATGCGGTTGCCTATGGCAGCCAGACTTTTGGTCACTGCAGGTCCATCGACTGTAAAAGGTCGTTGCCAATTGGTTGAAGCGGTGGCTTCAAAATTTTTGCGTGCCACAGACTTCATAAGGAGTTCGAGCTCGCTGCGGGTCACATGATCAGCGCTCATGACAGCGTTGATCAGGGGATCTGACAGGGCTTCAGCAAGGGTAAGATCGGCATATGTCTGTGGCATGATGCACTCCTTCTCAGCGGCGTCGTTGCCGCGTTTTCAAATAGAAACGTCAATCCGTACTTTTCTGTGGCGGCGGCCCGGATACCAATTTCAAATAAAATTGACACACGAACCAAATGCGTGTTACCGGTAAGTAACAAGCCAATAGTTACTGGACGGTAACATCCATGTCAAGCGCACCAACGCAAGAAATATCAAAGCCTCACGAGACTGTTATATCGGTGGAATCCGAAGGCAACCGAATGCCGCCACGGGCGCGTATTATGGCGAGCGCCATTGATTTGTTTCGCCAACAGGGCATCAAGGGTGTTGGTGTTGACGCGATTGCAGAGGCTGCTGATTCCAACAAGATGACGCTTTATCGCCATTTCGGATCAAAGGACGATCTGATCTGCGAATGCCTCAAACAGGTGTCCGAACGCCGGGAACAAATTTGGCGCGACCTGGAAACAACCTTCCCTGACAATCCACTTGCCCAGATACGCGGCTGGATTGAAGAAGCTGCGGAATGCATATTCAATGACCGGCGCGGTTGCGATCTCGCAAATGCCGCTGTCGAATTGAAAGAAGCCAATCACCCGGCTTTCAAGGTGATCGTAGATGCCAAAAAAGCGCATATGGACCGCCTGACCGATCTTTGCCGGCAGGCTGGAGTGAAACAGGCCGAGCAATTGGCCGATGCACTGATGCTGCTCGTCGAGGGTGCGCGGGTATGCAGCCAAAGCGCTGGCGCAGAAGGCCCTCAACAACAATTGAAACGCGCCTGCGACGCAATGATAGCCGCCTACGCCTCGGATTAATTTACACCCATATTATTGGTTCCCGATCCAATTGCTTATCTCGAAAGAGAATAAAGCCTACTGGATTAAACCCAATAACCAGCAGCACGACATTCATCGTGGTGATCAACAATCAACGGCTACCTACTTACTATCACGAAAAGCCCTTCCCGGATTCACGCACTTGTTATCGGTGTCTTCAGCCAAAACATGTAGATTGCGCAATCAGGAGAGGGCTCCCCGACACCCCGCCAAATGAGCTGCCCGCAAAGGGTGTATTTGTCCTGGTAAAACCCAGACGGAGAGTCAATCGCATGGGAATCGCATTTATGAACGACGGCGTGCCGGAAACTCTTCCCTGCATCAGTCATGAAACGCGTTCAAAGTGGCTGCTGCAAAGAGTGGCTATCCTGAGACGAAATCCCAACTTCGGGGCCGCTGCCACTGACTACGCAAACGGTGCCGTCAGGATTTTCGAAGGTCGATATATGGCCAACAAAGTCATGGCCAATGTTGCCCGCCAGGTGATCTGTATGTCTATTCTGGCGTTGCATTTTACACGCAGCAATGGAAATCACGGCGCAACAATATCCAGCATCCAGAACATAACGTCGGGTTTGAAGCTATGCAGCAAAAACACCACTGCCGCTACGATCGACCTTTTGGAAAACATAGGACTTGTTACCCGTGTGCTGGACGAAAGTGATCACAGAAATCACCTGATCCAACCAACCAACAAGATGATATTCGGCATCAGAAGAATTACCGGCATAGCCCTCAGTGCAGCGGACAAACTATTCCCCTCACGGCATTACAAACAGCTGATTGAAGGGTCGGATGATTTTGTGGAACGCTATTTCGCGTCCAGCCTGCACTCGTTGCTGAATATCAGCACAATGATCTCCAAGCTGCACAGTTCGAAACTGTTCGCGATCAGCGACGGGGGCGGCATCCTGCTTTGCAAACTTATGTCAATGAAGGGACAGCCATCAACAGTTACTGAAAATACTGTCTGCTTTCCCTATGATGATATCGGTCATCTCTACGGCGTTTCGCGCACACACATTCGCCGTTTAATGAAGCGAGCGGAAGCAGAAGGCCTCGTGCGCTTGCTGGAAGATGGAGGCCGACGGATAGATATATTGCCTCCACTCGATGATGTTTTTGAGAATATGGTTGCCGCGCATATCGCTCGCGCTCAGTTCGATATTCATCTTGCCAACAAAGATTACGATCTATTGCCCATAGATCGTACGCCTGACTATTACGCCGTCTGAAAAGCAAGAATTCCACGTTAACAAGCCCAAATAAAATGGCCCTGCCTTTAAAAGCAGGGCCTTTTGAGCATTGACTGGAGATCAACTGAACTCAATTGCCTTCTTGTTGAAGCGCAGTCCTTCTACGTCAACGAGAATATGCATTGTTACGTTGCATCCGATTTTCAAGGCAGTCAAAGGACATAACTGGTCGCATTTTGCTACCATTTTGATATCCATTTTTCTGCTGGCAGGCTGTTTCGCAAAGATATTTACCCGAAAAACCGATCCATTCGACAAATTCTCATCGGCGAGCCCCCACTTGGTTTGCGTCTTGCGAAGCTTGATTTTTGCGCGAAAACAGTAAGTCGGCTGGGCACTTTACCCTCCTCACTGCTTCATCCCTTGGTTGTAAGTCCCGGCGCTTTAAGGCCTACAGATTGTAGCAAAACGGCAACAGGAGCATTGGTAGCATGATACCACCAGTTATGTCCTTTGACGAAAAGGGTGCCAAAGTAAGACATAAGTGAGGCACTGCGTCTTTGGCTTGCCTCTAACAATTTATCCTTAACTGGAGATCGACATGAATATCAAAAGTCTTCTTCTCGGCACCGCCGCTGCACTTGTTGTGGTGTCGGGCGCGCGCGCTGCAGATGCAGTCGTCGTGGCCGAACCGGAGGCCGTCGAATATGTGCGCGTCTGCGACGCGTACGGCGCTGGCTTCTTCTATATTCCCGGTACGGAAACATGCCTGAAAATCGGCGGCTATATGCGTTATGATGCCGGCGGTGGTGACGACCCCTATTTGGGCGGTCACATGGGCGGCAAAAATGATACGTGGTACAAGCGTGCCCGTGCTGAAGTCCGTTTCGATGCACGTACGGAAACCGAACTCGGCACACTCCGCTCCTACATCCAGACACGTTTCCAGTACACGGATGGCAATCAGGACGGCGCGTCGATCCCACAGGCATTCATTGAGCTGGGCGGTTTCCGCATCGGTGTTGCTGATGAAATCTTCGGCTCATGGGTTGGTTATGCTGGTAACATCATCAACGACGACGTGATCCAGTACAACAGCTTTGCCAGCAACCAGGTGAGCTATACGTACACTGCCGGAAACGGCTTCTCTGCTATCATCGCCGCTGAACAGGGTGAAGCTGAGAATTTGAATGGTCAGAGTTACGATTACCGTATTGATGACTACATGCCCCATGCCCTTATCGGTGCCAAGTATGAACAGGGTTGGGGATCAATCTCCGGTATCGCTGGTTATGACTCGGCCGTCGAAGAATGGGGCTTCAAGGCTCGTCTGGACGTGAAGTTTACCGATACAGTGTCCGCCTGGGTCATGGGTGCCTATCAGACCAATTACAACGAAGACTCCTTCAATACCAACGTCAACCGCAACTGGTTCGGTACGTGGGAAGGTGACTACGCTGTCTGGGGCGGTTTGGCAGCCAAGGTTTCCGACAAGGCAACTGTCAACGCTCAGGTTGCCTACGAAGAACAGGGCACGATTGCTGCTGCTTTGAACGTGGCCTACGAACTTGTTCCCGGCTTCACGATCACACCGGAAATCAACTACACCAAGTTTGACGGTGCGCGTAAGGACTACTCAGAAGCCCATGGCGGCAACGACGATGCCTTTGGCGGCATTATCCGCTTCCAGCGCAATTTCTAACCATCACGGCATGAAATCCGGGGTCGAAAGGCCCCGGATTTTTATTATCTGGTAGGATTGAGAGCCGAGAACCGGGGTGCAGGTGCCGTCTCGATCAAGCCCGAGGG
The DNA here is from genome assembly GCF_052113785.1 of Phyllobacterium sp. TAF24. Classification (NCBI taxonomy): domain Bacteria; kingdom Pseudomonadati; phylum Pseudomonadota; class Alphaproteobacteria; order Hyphomicrobiales; family Phyllobacteriaceae; genus Phyllobacterium; species Phyllobacterium sp. TAF24. The sequence goes on from NZ_JBFRDN010000003.1 coordinate 52,813, forward strand.
CGTCTCTTTATAAATGCCGCGCGCCTTATTGTGTACATGGTTTACCGCTTCAGCAATGCTCAGAACCGGTGTAAAGCAGGCATCGCTTCCTTCCAGAATTTCACACCAGTGATCGCGTGGATGACTGGCAAATAGTTCAGCGAAACGCGCCTTCAGAGCAGGCCATTGTTTGCGATCATATTGCGAAGCTGGATCGACATCTGTAAGTCCGAGTTTGGCGAGCAATATCGCATAAAACTGCGTTTCAAGTGCCCCAACAGTAATGAAACGCCCGTCGGCACAGATATAGCTGTCGTAAAATGGCGAGTCATGGAACGGGCTTGGCTCAACCCCGTCAATCTGCCCGCTCGCACGCGCGAGTTGCACGATTGTTCCAAGCATCGCCACCACATCGACAATTGCCGCATCCACCACTCTTCCCTGACCTGATATTCTCGCATCCAGCACAGCGCTGACGATACCGAAACACAAACCAAGAGAACCGGTCGCATCACCCATCACGGTTGGCGCCGCTATGGGCGCTTGTCCTGAGCGCGCAGAGAGAGAAAGCAGCCCCGTCAAAGCGAGATAATTCAGATCATGGCCAGCACTTTGCGCCAGGGGGCCTGTCTGACCCCAACCGGTCATGCGGCCGTAGACCAGCCGTGGATTACGGGCGGCACATTCGCCCGGTCCAAGGCCAAGGCGTTCCATGACGCCGGGCCTGTTAGCTTCGACCAATGCATCGGCACCCGCCACCAGCTCGAGCGCCTGCTCGACACCGGCAGCAGTTTTAAGGTCGAGAGCGACAATCCGTTTGTTTTGGCGAAGGGGATTGTTCCCCGCATCGCCACCGAATTCCTGCATGATTTTTAGCGGCGTCGGACGCGTGATCACTGTCACCTGCGCCCCAAGATTGGCAAGCATGAGCCCGGCAAGTGGTCCGGGGCCAATTCCCTCAAACTCGATAACCCGAAGTGTGTGAAGGGGATTTTCCGGTGCCTGTTCGCTCATGACATTCCTGTTGTCTGATGGGAGCACCCGGCTCCCACCTTATCATCCATCATGCGTTGACACCTTGAGGTTCCTGATGCTCCTCGGGCGGCGCATTATGATCGGGAGCCTTGATACGGAACCACGCAATATAGAGCGCTGGCAAAAACAGCAGTGTCAGCACGGTTCCAACGATAATACCACCCATCATGGCATAGGCCATTGGCCCCCAGAAAATCTCGCGGGCAATCGGGATCAGCGCAAGACTGGCAGCCGCAGCCGTTAACATAATGGGACGCATTCGATGCTCCGTCGCTTCGACGACAGCGCTCCATGGGTCTTTACCCTCACTTCGCAAATCCTCGATCTGGACGACGAGGATGACCGAGTTTCGGATCAGAATGCCGATCAATGCCAGCACGCCGAGCAATGCCACAAAGCCAAGTGGTGAGTTGCTGGAAAGCAGAGCGGCAACAACGCCGATGATTGCCAGAGGCGCGACCGCAAACACCAGGAACAGCCGCTGGAAGCTTTGCAACTGGATCATCAGTAGCGTCACCATGGCGAATAGCATCAAAGGTGCGACGGCAGCGATTGGAGCCTGGGCCTTGCCGCTTTCTTCAACGGCACCACCCACGACAATCCCATAACCGGGTGGCAGCTTTTCCGTGAACTCCGCTACTTTCGGGGCAAGCTGTGAGACAACCGTCGCTGGCTGTAAATCACCCAAAACACCGGCTTTCAGCGTGATGGTGGGTTGGCGCGCACGACGCCAGACGACGGACTGCTCAAGTTCGTAGCGGAAATTTGCCACAGCGGCTGCCGGTACGGACTGGCCATTGGCGGTTGTCAGCTGGATATTGCGCAGCTGATCGATTGATCCACGCTCATCAGCACGGGCGCGCACGATCACATCGATCAGATAGATGGAATCCCTGACCTGCGTGATCGTCGAGCCACCGACAACGGCGTTGAGCGACGAGGCAATTGATTCCGAGGTGATCCCCAGTTGCCGCGCCTTATCCTGCAGCACGTCAACCTTGATGACGCGTGATGGCTCGTTCCAGTCGAATGTAATGTCCCCGATGGATGGATTGCCTGCAATCAGATTGGCCATCTCATGGGAATAATCGCGGACCTTCTGAACATCGGGCCCACTGACGCGGTACTGAACCGGACGTCCGACAGGCGGACCGATATCAAGCAGATGCACAAAGGCATCGGTGCTTGGAAACTCGTTCTTCAGCCATGCCTGTAGTTTTGTTCGTAGCCGGTCACGCGCTTCGAGACTCTTTGTTACGATAACGGTCTGGCCGAAAAACGGATTTGATGGCTGCACGTCGAATGACAGAAGGAAGCGGATTGCGCCCTGCCCGACATAGGAACTCCAATGATCAATATCGGCATTCCCGGCCAGTTGCTCTGCCTCAAACTTATCCATCTGCGCCTTGGTTTCAAGGATCGAGGCATTCTGCGGCAGGTTCCAGTCGACAATCAGTTCGTGACGGTCGGAATTGGGAAAGAACTGTTGTTGCACATGGCCCATACCGTAGACTGACAGGGCAAAAATGCCCACTGTAACGGCGATTGTCACCCATCGGAACCGCATGCAAGCCAAGAGAATGCGCTGAAACAGCGTGGCAAACCGGCTGGGATTCTCGTGCTTGTTCTTCATTGTTTTCGGTAGCAAAGTCACACCGAGCAGAGGCGTGAAAACCACGGCCACGATCCACGAGACAACAAGCGATACGGCAATCACCACGAACAGCGTATAGGTGAATTCGCCCGCCGCACTGCTATTGAGACCAACGGGAATGAAGCCTGATACTGTCACCAACGTGCCTGTCAGCATCGGAAAAGCCGTGTGGGTATAAACATAGGTTGCGGCTTTTCGTAAGTCATCTCCCGACTCTAGCCGTGCCACCATCATCTCGACAGCGATCATGGCGTCATCCACAAGCAGCCCAAGCGCGATAATCAATGCACCGAGCGAGATACGCTGGAGCGAAATGCCCATATACTCCATCACCATGAAGGTGATCGCCAGAACAAGCGGTATAGCCAGCGCAACGACAAAACCAGCGCGCATTCCCAGACTGACAAAGCTGACCGCCAACACGATAGCAACCGCCTCGAACAGCGCCCGGGTGAAACCCGAAACCGCTTCTTCGACGATCTGCGGCTGGTCCGAAACCAGATTAACACCAACGCCAACAGGCAAATCCGCCGTGATCTGCTGCATCTGCGCTTTAAGATGTTCGCCAAATTTAAGCAGATTGCCGTTCGGCTTCATACCAATGGCAAGTCCGATCGCTTCCTTGCCGTTCACACGGAACAGGCTGGTCGGCGGGTCCGCATAACCACGGGTAACCCGCGCCACATCGCTCAAACGGAAAAACCGGTCATTGACGCGCAGATTGATGGCCTGAAGGCTTTTTTCCGATACGAACTGCCCGTTTACCCGGATCATCACCCGCTCGGGTCCAGTCTCGATAACGCCCGATGGGGTAATCGCATTCTGGGCCTGCAAGGTGCTGATAATGGCCTGTTGATCCAGCCCCAGAGCGGCAACCTGTTTGGGAGAAAACTCCAGATAGATCGCTTCGTCCTGCGCCCCGACCAGCTCGACCTTGCCAACATCGGGGACAGTCAGGATTTTCCGCCTGACGTCTTCAACGTAATCACGCAATTGCCGCTGGCTGAGTCCATCTGATGTGAAGCCGTAAACATTGCCATAGACATCGCCAAACTGGTCATTGAAGAACGGTCCGACCACACCTTGCGGAAATTGCGGTGAAATATCCCGGATCATGTTGCGGACGCGAATCCAGGTTTGCGTCACCGCATCGCCGCGCACCGTATCCTTGAGATTAAGGAAAATCGTTGTCGAACCCGGCGAACTGACACTGCGGGTATAGTCCAGCGTGTCCAGTTCTTCGAGCTTCTTTTCAATCCGTTCGGTGACCTGCGTTGTCGTGTCCTCAACGGAGGCTCCCGGCCATTGCGCCGAGATCACCATGGTCTTGATGGTGAAGTTCGGATCTTCCTCACGGCCAAGATTGAGGTAGGAGAAAATCCCCGCAATCGTAAAAACGATCATGAAATACCAGACGAGAGACCGGTGATCGAGCGCCCATTCTGAAAGGTTGAACTTTTTCATAGTGGATTCCCGTCAGTCAGCTTGATCTTTTGGCCATCGGTAAGGCTGTGTGCGCCCGCCGTTGCTATCCGGTCGCCGTCCGTCAGCCCATCCGCGACAATTGCTTCGAAGCTGGTGCGATTTTCCAGTTTGACCTCTTTGGCGGAAACTGTTGCCTGCTTGCTGTCAATGAGCCAGACAAACGTCTTGCCGTCCTTGTCGAGAATGGCGGTGGCCGGAATGCGTATTCTCGGGTCAGCCGCTGTCGTCAGATAGGCGGTCACGGTTGTTCCCAGACGAAACCCTTCCGGTGGCTGTTCCAGGGTAATGCGTGTACGGCGCGTGCGCGTGGCTTCATCGGCCTGCGGGGCTATTTCCCGGACAACACCCGACGTCTGGATTGTTGGATCGGTTTGGAGCGAAACGCCGAACTTGCTGCCGATTTTAATGGGGTTGGCGACGGCTTCCGGTATATCAACAACAGCTTCCCGCACATCGGGGCGCGCAACCACGGCAATCTGTTGGCCCGCAGTCACTGTCTGTCCCACATCCGCCTGCAGCGATGTCACAACACCGTCAAAATCAGAGCGCAGCACCGCATAACCAAGCTCTTCACGTGCCTTGGTCAGGTCAGCCTCGGCCCGTACAACGGATGCCCGTGCCGCTTCATGTGCCTGCTGTGCCTGATCAAAAGTCGCTTCCGTCGCCGAACTCTGGCTAAGCAGTGCTTTCTGTCGATCTTCCGTTGACGCCGCATTGGCAAGCTGGGCTTTGGCTGAAGACAGGCTCGCTTCCGCAGCCTGCACCGCCAGCTCAAGCGCCAGCGGATCGATTGCTGCTATCTCCTGCCCGTTCGAGACCTGATCACCCACTGAAACGTCACGGCGAACAATGCGCCCGAGCGTGCGGAAACCAAGTTTGGTTTCAAAACGCGGCTCGACCTTCCCGGCAAAGCCGCGCACCTGCACGGACTGTGATTTAAGGATGGTGGAAAGAACTGGCCGGATGACCTCGGGCTTTCCGGCCTCATCTTCTTTTTGGCAAGCAGCAAGACCAAGGCTCAGACAGACAAGGCTTGCACCGGCAACAAGAACACGCCTCATGATGGATCACCATTCTTGACTGCTACAATTTCGGTCGGACGCAACCGGGTTCCACCTGAGGTTACGACCTGATCGCCCGCCTGCAGGCCGCCGCCAATTGCGACGTTCAAGGACTCATAGGCCGTCACCGTCACGCTGCGCAGGCTGACCGCTTTTGTCTGCGGATCAATCACCCATACGGCTGGCTTGCCATTATCCGATGTCATTACCGATGATGGTAAAACAGCCGCTTTGACAGCAGCCAGTTTCACCGTTCCGATCACCACAGAGCCGAGCGCCATTTCGGGCCGCGGGTTTTGCACGGCCACTTTTACACGTACCGTGCCAGAAGCATCATCAACGGTTGGCGAAACCTCGCGGATCGTGCCTGTGGCTGTGATAGTGGGATCGTCGAGCAGAGTAATCTGAATCTGGTGGTTGCCGATGTTTCGCGTTACCAGCCCTTCATACACATTGAAGATTGCGTCGCGCGGCCCATCGACGGCCACTGTGAATGCAGTTGACGCGATCTGGGTCACCTGCCCTACCTCGATATTGCGGGCGGTCACGACACCCGAGGCATCCGCTTTCAGCTCCGTATAGGAAAGTGTTTCGCGCGATGTATCGAGTTGAGCCTTGGCTGCGTCGAGCGACCCTTGCGCCGTGCGCTGGGCTTCTTCGGCGCTGTCATAGGCGCTCCTTGTGGTGAACCCTTGTGCAAGAAGCGCCTTCTGCCGGTCAAAAGCCGATGTGGTCTGCCTGACCTGCGCCTCTGCGGAACGCACAGCAGCGTCCGAGGCGTCAAGATCGGCCTTTTGCTGCGTTGGATCGATACGTGCAAGCACGTCACCCGCTGCCACATGATCACCGACATCAACAAGCCGTTCTGTTACCTTGCCACTCACCCGGAACGATAGATTGCTGTCGATCTTGGCACGTATTTCGCCGGTCACCGAAACACTTTGCGCATAGTCGGTGAACTCTACCTTGACCGCATTGACCTGTGCCGGTGGTTTCTGTTCTGCAGCCTTTTCAGGCTGACAACCCGCCAATAGGGCAAGCCCAAAAACCATGATAATCGCTTTGCGCATGAGGGGGATATCGCGCCGCCATGATTGGCGCTCAACCGTCAATTTCGGGGAGTAAAAGTCAGGCCGCATCATTCTACCAATCCATGAAAAGGTGTGACGGGTATATTATTGACTGATTGTTCAGTCAATGTATAATCTCATTCAAACGACTTCAATGCTCCATTGGAAGAAATCATGGCTGAAATAAAAGAGGCGTCAAGCGCCGAGGTAGCTGCCACTGCACCGGGAGTGAGGGCGCGCCGCAAGGCTCAACGTCCGCAGGAAATTCTGCATGCTGCTTTCGATGAGTTTGTTGAGCGCGGTTATACAGCAACCCGCATCGAAGATGTCGCCAACCGGGCTGGTGTCACCAAGGGCACGATTTATCTCTATTTCCAGAACAAGGAAGAGCTGTTTCAGGACGTCGTGCGCAAGCTGTCACAGCCAATTTTCAACGAGGAGCAGTTCTGGCATGAGCACCAGAACCGCTCCAGCGACGAACTCGTGCGGCTATATCTGGATACGGTTTATGAACACATGACCGTGAACCCCTACTCCCGCGAAATCCTCCGGTTCCTGATTTCCGATGGCCGGAGCTTTCCGGAGTTGACCGCATCGCATTACGAGGAATTTGTCCGGCCAATTTTGACGATGCTTCAACACATCCTTGAGAAAGGCGTTCGGGAGGGTATTTTCCGGCCGGAAGCGGCCGCCAGCCAAATGAGCTATATTCTTCTCAGCCCGGCGCTGACATTGACAATCGACAAGCTCCTGGACTGTCAGACTGACCTTCCCGAGCTTGGCGACTATGTGAACGCCCATTACGAAATGATTATGCGCAACGTCCGCAACTAGAACTTTTTCCGGTGATACCGGCGTATAGCGTAAATCATGCCTCCGATCGAAAGCCATAGAGAATCGGCATCAACCCGGCCAAAGCCTTGAAGCGGCTCCAGGACTTCGCTTCCGGTCTTGTCCACCCGGTCTCTGCCAGCGCTGAAATACGCGGGAAGACCAGCCGGTCAAAAACCGCACGATCCGTCATCGGTTCAGACCAGATGCAGGTCTGGACACCGAGAAACCGCTCCCTTTGCGATGTGCTCCAACCTTCGACGGGATCAAAATTATAAAGCTTCTCCGGCTCTGACCAACCCGCCCAACCGGCACCGGGCTCCGACCAGTCAGGACTATTGGCCATATCGAGATAGTAGACCGGGCCGGGACAGACCACGATGTCATAACCTTCCGCCGCAAGCTTTGCGCTGATTTCTACCGTGTGCCAGCCATTGAGATAACAGTGGTTCTTATCAATGCCGCTGCCATGGGCGGCCTCTTCCCACGCACCGGTGATGCGTCCACGTTTGGTGAGTGATGCCTGAACACGCTTCAGGAAATCCGCCTGAAGCACTGCCGCATTGTCGCTGCCCAATTGGGCAAGCCGTGCCTTAGCCTGCGGTGAACCAGTCCATGCGTCGGCGGGTACTTCATCCGCTCCGACATGAATTGTCTTCGAGGGAAAAAGTTCGAGCAACTCGTCCAGAATGGTTTCGACAAACTGATAGGTTTCCTCGCGCGCGGGGTTGAGGCAATTGTTCGGGAAGCCCTGAATGGAAAAATACTCTCCTGCCTCCTTCGGATCGCGCAGCCATGGCAGCGATTGCAGAACGGAATAGCAATGCCCCGGCATATCGATCTCGGGTACGACATCAATACCGAGATCATCGGCCAAACGGATGATCTCGCGAATAGCAGCCTTGGTGTAATAGCCACCCATTGCTTCCGGGCCTGAGCCCAGCAATGGCGGGATCGGCAGACCATGGCCGCGCCACGCGCCAACGGAAACAAGTTCCGGATAGGCATCGATCTCGACGCGCCAAGCTTCATCATCCGAAAGATGCCAGTGAAAGCGATTGAGCTTGTTCCACGCAAGGATATTGAGGAACTGGCTGATCTCGGCTGATCCATAGAATTGCCGGGAAACATCCAGATGCGTGCCGCGCCAGCGCATGGCTGGTTCGTCGCAAATATCACCTTCAAGCGGAAACACAAAAGTTTCCGGATGGAGCCGTGCACCACGCACAATCTGGCCAAGAGTGATGAGGCCATAGAGCAAACCTGAACGGGTACTGGCTGTCACTTCTGTCTGATCACCGAAACGGATCGCATAGGCTTCCGCTTTGAATCCTTCTGCAATTCGAAGCGTCACGGGCAGACCGCCCTCAGCCTGCGGACGAACAATACCCTCAACAGGAAAGAGTGACTGTACCAAGGTTTCAAAAATATCAGCGGCACGCTTGGCTTCATCATCTCGCGGCAGCAAAGCAAGTCCCAAAGGCACGGAACGGCGGCCGGAAATCGAGACCGCTTGCGGCCATGGCACAATGGAAAGCGGAACATCGACACGAACAGGAACAGGATAGATTTCGGCGCCACGCTTTAATGGTGCATTGTCACCGATGGCACGGGTGGGTGTGATTGCAACGGGCGAGGTCGTTCCGTCGGCAAGAACGAGATAGGCGGTGGTGCCCCCATCGGTCCAGTGGCGTAAAGGATAGCTCAATCCTCGCGCTGTGATTGTCCATGATGTTTTGGGCTGAAGCACAAAATCAAGTGGCGGTGCGAATTCCGAATGATTGGAAAGCCGGGCTGTCAATGTTGCACCTTCCACAGAAGCAGCCGGGTCAATACGGCCCGGTCCACTCACACAAAGGCGGAAGTCCCGGATTGGCTCATCTGAGAGATTGGTAAGGGTCAGTAAATAGGCAAGAGGTTCATCGTCCTTGGCAGGATGCCACGTGGTTGCCAGTCGGAATGCATATCGTGATGTCATGGGTAAGCTTTCAGGATTTAATCTGGATATCTGAGCAGTCCGGCAAAAACGCCGGGTTCGGAATCGGCAATCGGCGTTGCTCCGACTGCACGGACGTAGAACTCGACGGGACCGACATCACCGATCGCCGCGTAGCCATAGCCCTGCACGCGCATATCGAGCAGGCAGGCAAGCAAAAGGTCGTGGCCAATGCCTACGCCTCTGGCGGTTTCGCTGACGCCGGTTGGTCCGAAAAAACCACGCGCAATGGCATCGTAACAGGCAAAGCCGACGAGCTTGCCATCCTTGGTCGCAATGAAGCAGGCCGATGGTTGACGGGTGCAGGCAATGGTGGCTTCGCTTGCCCAGCCGGGACCAAATTCCTGCTTGATCCAGTCTGAAACAAGACCGAGTTCAGGAGCGAGCACCCGGCGAACCGCAATACCTGCATCAGCCAGACGCTGATCAAGTTCCGGTTTCGGTTCAAGCGCATATAGTCTGACAAGAAGGTCCATCACATATCCCTTTAATCAGGCGATTTCGCCAAGTGTGCGGACAAAATGGTTGGGACCAACCTTGTCTGTCCCATCGGATGATGGCCGGGATATCTGACGGATTTTTTCCGCATGCTGGAGAAACCGTGCACTGTCGCCCGGCACGAACGGCTGATACGGATCGGGCACGGCCGAAAGCAGCAGCTTGGTATAGGGATGACGAGGATCAGTGATAACAGACATTGTATCTCCCCACTCGACCATCTGTCCGGCAAACATCACCACGATTTCCTCGGCAACATGCGCCGCCGTTGCTATGTCATGGGTAATGTAAAGCAAGGCAAGATTGCGCTGACGCTTTATGCTTGAAAGCAGTTCCAGAATACCAAGCCGGATCGAGACATCGAGCATGGACGTCGGCTCATCCGCCACAAGAACTTCCGGCTGCACGGCTAGTGCGCGCGCAATGTTCACCCGCTGACGCTGCCCGCCGGAGAGTTCGTGCGGAAACTTATGTGCGGTCAAAATGGGATCAAGCCCGACACTTTCGAGCAAGGCGTCGACACCATCCGCTGCGCCCTTCCTGCCCTGCACATGCCCATGCAGTTTCAGCGGTCGAACCAGATGATGCCCGACGGAGAACACAGGGTTGAGTGAGGCAAATGGGTCCTGAAAGACCATCTGCACAGCACGGCGGTAAGACTTTTCCTCAGTTCCTGAGCCGACAGCAGTGACATCTTTGCCGCGAAAAAGCATCGTGCCCGACGTGGGGTTGTCCATCCTTGCAATGATGCGCGCGCAGGTTGTCTTTCCGCAGCCGGACTCACCCACAAGCGCCAGCGCCCTGCCCGGCACCAATGAAAAGGATATACCGCGCAAAGCATGAACGAGACCAAAGGATCGCGTGATATCTTCAAGCGCAATCACCGATGACGCCTCGGTTGCTTGCGCGCCCTTAATGTCAGGAAGGGCGTTCATGCGGGGCTCCTTTCCATGACATTCATGCTTGGCAGGCTGGGAATCGCGCCCCATAATCGTTTGGTATAGTCATGCACAGGCGCACGGCTGACCTGCTTGACATCGCCAACCTCGACCAGTTCCCCCTTCAGCATCACACCGATCCGATGACAAATCTGGGCCATCAAATGCAGATCATGCGTGATGAACAATACCGAGAAACCATGGCTCTTCTGCAGGTCCACCACTTGTTCAAGGATTTCCCGCTGCACCACCACGTCAAGCGCCGTTGTCGGCTCGTCCATAATGATCAGCTCCGGGCTGAGAGCAAGGCAGATAGCTATCACAATGCGCTGTCGCATGCCGCCGCTGAACTGGTGCGGATAGTTGGAAAGCCGGTCTGCCGGGATACCCACGAGGCGAAACATTTCTTCCGCCCGTGCGCGTGACTTCTCGCGGTTGCTGCCCGTGTGGCGATAGAGAACGTCATGAAACTGCGCTTCCACCCGCATCAACGGATTGAGCGAGTTCATGGCGCTTTGAAACACCATGCCAATGCGTTTCCACCGCACGGCTTGCAGTGCCCGCTCGGTCATACCGAGCAGATCCTGTCCATCAAGCAGTATCTCTCCGCCCGCCACCCATGCCGGCGGTTTGGCAAGACGCGTGATCGCATAGGCAATTGTGCTCTTGCCGCAGCCCGATTCCCCGGCAAGACCGAAGAGTTCGCCGCGGCCAATGTCGAAAGACACATTTTTCACGGCATTGAAAACGCCTTTGTCGAGCAGATAATCAACGCTGAGATCGCGAATTTGCAGAAGTGCATTGTTCATCGTGCAGCCTCCAACTCGCGTGTGCGCAGACGATTGAGACGCAACCAGCGGCGGAGAGCCGGGCCAGAACGCAATTGCGGATTGGCGATTTCGTCAAAAGTGAAGTTTAGCAATGAAAGCCCAAGCCCGACCAGAACGATGCCAGCACAGGGTACTGCGATATCCCACCATGCACCAACGATAATCGCCGACGAGTTCTGCGCGTTGTAGAGCATGGTTCCCCACGTCACATTCAATGGATCGCCAAAGCCAAGATATTCCAATGTCGTCTGGGCAACGATGGCGTAAATAATACTGCCGACGAGATTGAGCGCGATGAGTGGCAGGAGATTAGGCACGATCTCGACAAATACGATCCGCCAGTTCGGCTCACCCACCATACGCGCAGCGACAACAAATTCGCGGTTGCGCAAAGCCAATGTCTGAGAACGCGTCATGCGTGCCCCCCACGGCCACGATGTCAGCGCTATGATAGCCATGATGGCAACAGGTCCCACTGTACCAGCGAATGATGCCAGCAGGATCAACAGCGGAATATTGGGAATCACGAGCACCGCATTGGTCAAGAGGTCGAGAATATTGTCGGTGCGCCCGCCAAAATAACCACCGGCAAGCCCAATCAATGTACCGAGTACGGTGATGAATATTCCGGTTGCAAAGCCAATGGTCAGGGATGACCGTGCGCCCCAGACAAACTGACTGAAAACGTCGCGGCCCATTTTTGTGGTGCCCATGACATGTTCAATGCTTGGTGGCTGATGCGAGCGACCGACACGCGCGGCTGGATCGTTCGGGGCAAGGACCGGCGCGAAAAGAGCCATCAGACACAGCGCGACGACGATGGTGAGACCAACGACAGCCTTCTTCTGGCGCAATAAGAGTTTCATTCCGGCGTTCATGTGCGCGCCTCCCCAATGCGCGGATCAACAACGCCGTAGATGAGATCAACCAGCAGGTTTGCCCCAAGGGTCGCCAGCGTCATCAACAGGAGCTGTCCCTGAATAACCGGATAATCACGGGCCACGCTTGCCGTATAAAGTGTGAGGCCAAGACCCGGATAGTTGAAGACAATTTCGGTAACGATGGAGCCACCGAATACCGCGCCAAGCATGAGGGCAAGATTGGTCAGCACGGGCAGCATGGCGTTGCGGGCGGCATAACCAAACATAACAGCGGTTTCGCTCAGGCCTTTGGCCCGGCCCATAGTGACATAATCCTCGCCCAGCACTGAAATCATGCTGGTTCGCATGGTCGTCTGGAATTCGCCGATGAGATAAGGCGAGAGTGTCAACACGGGCATGATTGCGTGAAGAAAGACGCTGCCGAAGAACGTAAAGTTCAAGCCGGGATCGAGATTGGGATTGTAGGCATAGCCGACCGGGAGCCAGCGCAGAGCAACACCGAAAGTGAAAAGTGTGGCCAGGGCGATGACGACGGGTGGCACGGCAATCATCATGATGGAAAGCGGGGAGACGATGGAATCAAACCGCCCCCCACGCCGCCATGCGGCAAGCGCACCCAATGTTGTCCCGATGCAAAGGGAAAAGATAATAGCAGTGATAACGAAAAAGGCCGTCCATCCCGCCGAGCGGCCAAGAACTTCCACCACCGTCTGTGGGTAGTATTTTACCGACACCCCGAGATCGAGCGAGGCCAGTCCTTTCAGATAGTCGAGAAATTGCTCCCACAGAGGCTGCTGAACCGCACCAAACCGGGCCTTGATCGCCTCAATGGCGGCGGGCGTGGCACGCGGACCAAGCTGTGCGATCATTCCATCAACGGGGCTCCCCGGCATCAGCCGGGGAACGAGAAAATTGACAACAATGGCAAAGAGAAATGCTACGCCATAAATAGCAAGCCGGTGCAGAGGGAGCCGCATCAGCCGTTATCTCCGCCAGCCTTTTCGTCTATCGGATGCAGGCGCAAAAGATGGATGAGCCGCATCCTGTTATTCTCGTGATTTTCCGGGTTCAACGCTGGATCATCTTTTGAAACCCAACCGGCGAAGCGTTTTGTGGAAAATTGATACCAGGTCGGGCCATTGAAGAGAGGAACGACCGGGAAGTTATTGGCAACGACCAATTGAATCTGGTTGAAGATCGACTTGCGTTCTTCGATCGTCGTTGCTCGCTTGTAATCGCTGAAAAGCTTATCGAGGTCAGGATTGGAATAGCGGGATGGTGCGCCGGTGATGCGGCCGCCAAATGCTGTTGCCAGCGATTGATAGTAACCGCGGAAAGGCGTTGGACCATCAGCGCGTGAATTGATCAGAGTATCGAAATTACCCTCGACGATCTGTTTGCCCCATTGCTCATATTCCGGTGTAGTAACGGAGACATTGATCCCGACTTTGCGCAGACCTTCGGCTGCGATTTGCACCGCGTCGATCCAGTCCGTCCAGCCATTGGGGACCATGATTGAAAAGGCAATCGGTTCGCCTTTTGGCGTCGCGCGGAAACCATCGGCACCTTTCGCATATCCGGCAGCATCAAGTGCTTTGTTGGCCTTCTCGATGTCGTAGGTCATCCACTCATCCTGAGCTTTCTCAGCGTCAGGGTTGCGCCAACTGTCAAAGCGCGGGGGAAGACCACTGGCGTGCAGATTGACCACGGGATAACCGAAACCCGCAATGTCGACCATTGCAGTCCTGTCCATCACCAGGCTGATCGCATGGCGGAACGCGATATCATTGAACGCAGCCGCGTTGCCGGGCTTGGTCGTCTTGAGATTCATCTGGAAGGCAACGGTTTCAGCCGATGGCTGCCAGTAATGATTGTGCTTCGGGTCAAGTGAAACGTAGGTCTTTTCAATTTCTGGAATGAACGATCCGAACCAGTCCATCTGCCCGTCGGGCAATGTGGCCAATATCTGGTCGTTACCAGAGATTTGCGGCAGTTTCAGGCAATCGATTTTGAGCGAAACCGTGTCCCAATAATTCGGGTTGCGGCATTGCTCATAGACTTGCGGCGTGAAGCGGCGGATCTCGGTCATCGGTCCGGAACCGACGGGATTCTCATTCTTAAAGGCAAGCGGATCGGCAATATCCTTCCAGATATGCTCTGGAACGACAGGCAGATCAGACAGCGATTCCGGGAAATGCGTATCAACATCCTTGAGGGTGATCTTGACCTCAGTTGGCGATGGCGCTTCCACAGAGGCGACGCTGTCCGCAACCCCGACAAAATCAAGAACCGGGTTTTTGCGCATAAGTTCAATGGTGAACTTTACGTCGGCGGCGRTCAGCGGCTTACCGTCTGACCACTTCACCCCTTCGCGAATGGTATAGGTAATCGACTTCAGATCGTCGGCAAATTTGAAGCCAGTCGCTAAACGATAAGTAGGCTTGCCATTGTCGAGTTCGTTGAACACAACAAGCGGTTCATAAACGAAATCAAGCGTACTCTGGCGGCGGCCGCCCACATCAAACGGGTTGAAGTTACGCACCCAGCTTGTCTGTTCTTCAATATGCATGGTGAGAAGCGCTTCAGCGGAGGCACGCGTTGTGCCTGTCAGAGGGCTGGCGGCAAGAAGCGCGAGGCCAATAGTGGCCGCAGCGGGAAGAAAGAGCGTTAGTCGGGAAGTAATCGAGAGTCGGCGTGTTACGGCATTCCTGTTCAAGGTCATGTCTCATCCCCATTTTCAAATGATTGGCGTCGTTTTGTTCCCTTTAGGTCAATCAATTTGATTTAATGCTAGGCATGGAGATATGCGCTTGTCAACAGCCACAATTTTGCCACACAATCCAACGCCGGATTTCGGGGAAAATGGGGGTAGGACAACCCAAATGGCTCATCAGAAACCGCTGAGAATCACCTTGCAAGTCGGTTTTCGCATGCCCGTTTTATGGCCTCAAAGATGACGTTGCCAATTCATCCAATAAAGGTTTGAGAGGGCTTTCGGGGCATTGATTATCGCAGATGTTTTTCTGCGGCGAGCGCCAAGCATTCTTTAAATGCAGTCAGGTCAATAAGAATATCAGCATCTGGCACGGCTTTTCTGATGAACACGCCACCACGCGAAATAATACCGCCCTCGAGCATGAGGTTATCGGCCATGTCAAAATCTTCAATGCTCAGGCCATCGGGTCCAGTGAGCCTGCTATCGGCGCCTGAAATGACCGCTCCGCCATAATAATCCCTGCTGGTGCGCTCGAGATAGCTTTCAGCGACGTTTGTGTAACCATAGACATGGCGGCCCAGCGCGCACATGAAGCCAAGCTCGAAAGCCGTTCCGACATCGGCGCTGATACCGCGAAATGGCGTCAGATTCGCGATGATTATATCCGAGGCCAGCATGAGTCGTTCGTCGATAGCGCTGATCGCAATTCCGCGCTCATACTTGCTGTTTGTAGGCGGAATTTCCAAATCGCCGGGTGGGAGCGGCGTAAATCCGGCCGCGCGTGCCAATTCGGCTTTATGTGCCAAAACTTCTCTGGCATTGCTCAAAAAGACCTCGGGGCCAGCCAGATATACTTTCATGATCGCCACCCCTTCCCCCAGAATTTGCAGGCTCAAACTATTGCCGAAATGCCACAGTGACACAACCAACCGCCGGGCTTCAAACAAAAACACACGCTATCCGCGAACTGGATCAGTTGCGTGATAAAACCGTTACATAACTCCATTACCGACGACGCAGACAGCGATTCCTACTGTCCGTTGTGAAGCAATTCAGCCAAGCAACTTTCCAATAGATTGTGTGGAGATCACCCATGACCATCAAGAGCTTACTTCTCGGCTCTGCTGCAGCTCTCGTTGCA
The DNA here is from genome assembly GCF_052113785.1 of Phyllobacterium sp. TAF24. Taxonomy (NCBI): domain Bacteria; kingdom Pseudomonadati; phylum Pseudomonadota; class Alphaproteobacteria; order Hyphomicrobiales; family Phyllobacteriaceae; genus Phyllobacterium; species Phyllobacterium sp. TAF24. Next base: position 68,928 of record NZ_JBFRDN010000003.1, read on the forward strand.
GTAACTGGCGCACGCGCTGCTGATGCAGTTGTCGTTGCTGAACCAGAAGCCGTTGAATATGTTCGCGTTTGCGACACTTACGGCAAAGGCTTTTTCTATATCCCAGGCACGGAAACATGCCTGAAAATCGGTGGATATCTGCGTTACGACGCCAAGGGCGGCGATGATGTCTACAAGGGCGGCGAATTCGGAACCTGGCAGAAAAAGACTCGCGCCACGGTCCGCGTCGATGCCCGTTCGGAAACCGAACTTGGCACCCTGCGTTCCTTCATCGAAACACGTTTCGATTACACGAACGGTTCCAACAGCGGCGGCACGATCCCGCAGGCTTTCATTGAGCTAGGCGGTTTCCGCATCGGTGTTGTCGATGAAATCTTCGGTACATGGACTGGCGACGCTGGCAACATCGTCAATGACGACGTGATCAACTACCAGTCAGGTTACAGCAATCAGGTCAGCTATACATTCAATGCAGGCAATGGCTTCTCTGCCATCATCGGTGCTGAACAGGGCCAGGTACAGACCGCCAGCTATTTCAACTATGATTATCGTATCGACGATTACATGCCGCATGTACTCGCCGGTGCAAAGTACGAACAATCCTGGGGTAAGGTTTCCGGCATCGTCGGCTACGACTCCAAGATCGAAGAATGGGCCGGCAAGCTGCGTCTGGACGTGAAGTTCACGGACACTGTTTCTGCATGGGTCATGGGTGGCTATCAGTCAAATTATGACGATGCAGCTCTCGGGCAGCGTAACTGGTTCGGCACCTGGGAAGGTGACTACGCCGTTTGGGGTGGTGTTGCTGCCAAGGTTTCGGACAAGGCAACTGTCAATGCACAGGTTGCATACGAATCCGAAGGCACTGTTGCTGCTGCTTTGAACGTAGCCTACGAAATCGTCCCCGGTTTCATGATTACACCTGAAGTGAACTACACGAAGTTCGATGGCGCCCGTAAGGACTACTCGATTGCGCATGGCGGCAATGACGACGCATTTGGCGGCGTTATTCGTTTCCAGCGCAACTTCTAATACCTGACAAAAAATTTGGCGATGCCGCAATTGAAACGGCATCGCCAGATGGCAAAGTTGATACGATCTCCAGTCAAATCCTTTGCAGAAACGGCGAGCCGCAAAGCTCGCCGTTTTTCATTTTGTAGCAGTACCAGAACCCATCAGGATGGATTGAATGCGGCAACCCGCTGACGCTTTATGAACTGATAGGCAATTGCCAGAAGTCCAAACCAGATGGGAGCAACGTACAGCGCTACCCGGGTCGATGGATCAAGACTGAGGAATACGGCGACCATCAAAAGGAAAGCAACAACGAGCCAATTGGCAACCGGGGCCCCGGGCATACGGAAATGCACGGCCTTGGCCTCGCCCCTCGCGACAGCCCGGCGATAGCCAAGATGCGCAATCATGATAATAGACCAGGTCCACAAGCTGCCAACCAGCGAAATACTGGTGATCCAGATAAAGGCCTGCTCCGGCACCACATAGTTCAACACCACGCCCAACGACATCACCGCCGTCGATGCTGTGATACCAGCAAATGGTATGTGGTTACGGTTGACCCGGCCGAATATGCGTGGTGCCTGCCCAGCGCGCGCCAACGTGAACAACATGCGGCCATTGCTGAAAATGCCACTGTTGCAGGATGACGCGGCGGCTGTGATAACAACAAAATTGATCACATCAGCGGCGATGCTAAGGCCAAGCTTGTCGAATACGAAAACAAACGGACTGGTATTCGGATCAAGCTGGTTCCACGGCAAAAGTGCCATGATAACGGCCAGAGCGCCCAGATAGAAAATCAGAATACGCCAGATAATGCCATTCGTGGCGCGGGGCAGGACTTCTTCTGGATTTTCAGCCTCGCCAGCCGTGACGCCGATCAGCTCCACACCCTGATAAGCAAACATCACCATTTGAAGGGCGAGAACAGCGCCAAGAGCGCCGAAAGGCAGGAAACCACCATGCGTCCAAAGATTGGAGAAACTCGCCTGCTGCCCGAGATCACCGATGCGGAAGATAATGACGGCAAGGCCGCCAAGGATCAGCGCCACAATCGTGACGACCTTTATGAGCGCGAACCAGAATTCCAGCTCGCCGAACAACCTGACGGCAACGACATTGACGATATAAAGCACCGCCAAAGTCACCAAAGCGGGCACCCATTGCGGCACATCCGGCAGCCAGTAGTGGATATAGACGCCAACGGCTGTGATTTCGGCCATGCCGATCACAACCCACATGAACCAGTACGACCAGCCCGTGGCAAAACCGGCAAAGGGTCCAACATACTCTTCCGCATAGGTTGCAAAAGAACCCGCCACCGGCTTGTGCAGAAGCAGTTCACCCAGCGCACGCATAATAAAGAAAACAGCAATGCCGCCGACAGCGTAGCTCAGCAACAGTCCGGGTCCAGCCATTGAAATGGCTTTACCTGATCCAAGGAACAGGCCGACGCCAATGGCGCCGCCAATAGCAATCATATGAATATGACGGCTCTTGAGTTTGCGCGCCAGTTCGCCGTCTCCAGGCAAATTTTCTGATTGGCTCGACATAGTCATAGCGGTCCCTCCTCCTGGCCGATGTCATGGTGCAATCGTCGATGCGACTCTAAAGTCGGCGGGATATTACATGGATCGGGGAACGCGAGAGCCTGCTGTAGGTCAATAATGTTGACCTATTGAAACCTAAGTTGATGAACACTTGTGCGCGTAAAAAACCAAGTGAAATGGCCTGATTTGCGGCGATCAATCTAAACCGATTGAATGCTAAGGTAACGGGCGTCAGTTGCCATATGGCAACCCAACCGCCCGAAACGAGAGCAACGGATGCTCCACTGGAACCATCTGCACGAAGGCGTTTAGTTCAAGCCCGCTGCTCTGACTATTTTGCCGGAGTGGCTMCCGGCTGCTGTGCTGCCACCTTCGGAACACCCGTCAAAAGGGTTGCTTCGTCGGCAACAATATTGGCAGCTTCATTCAACAACACATCTTTCGCACTTTTACGGGCTTTTTCGATGGCGATGTCAGCGCTGAGGCTACGCTCATTGGCCTGCAAGCCGTCATCCTGTGTTGTCAGATCAGCTGAATCCTCATCGTCGCCCGTTCCCGCACCATCGCTAACTTTCTCGCGTGATTTGAGACGCTTTGCCTGTTCATTCATCTCATTGCGACGGTCGGTTTCGTTGAGCGAAATGACGCGCTTTTCGCGCTGAGCTTTCAGATTAGCCATATCATCGACGAAACGCTGGAAATCCGGGTCCTTCTGTACCCGCGCGTCGTGACGGGTTTGCAGCTCGGGAAACACTGCCTTCAGATCAGCCGAAGGTGTGTAATTTGCTGGCGGAACCTGTGTCCAAGGCAGAGCATTATCATAGCTCGACTCGCCAAAAGTCTTGGTGTCCGAGAACCCCGGCAGGCTGATGTCAGGCGTCACACCACGCAACTGTGTCGTACCACCATTGACGCGGAAGAACTGCGCAACGGTCATTTTCAGCTCGCCAAATTTTGGCTTGGTATTGTGCGCCAACTGATCGAGATTGACCACGGTCTGCACTGTGCCCTTGCCGAAGCTGGGTTCACCCACAATCACACCGCGCCCATAATCCTGTATCGCAGCGGCAAAAATCTCCGACGCTGACGCTGACCCGCGATTGATTAATACACCAACAGAACCGGTCCATGCGGGTGCGGGCAGATTATCGCTCTCGACATTAACCTCACCACCGGCATTGCGTTCCTGTACAATAGGGCCTTTGCCCACAAACAGGCCCGTTAGATCAATCGCCTCAGCGAGAGAACCGCCGCCATTGTTGCGCAGGTCAATCAGGACGCTATCAATCTTGTCCTGCTTCAGTTCAGCCAGAAGATTGGCCACGTCGCGGCTGGCACTTCTGTAGTTCTTGTCGCCCTTGCGGCGCGCCTCGAAATCTTCATAGAAGGCAGGCAACGTGATGACACCGACCTTGCGGGTGGCATCGCCATCCTTGACCGACAGAATGGTCTTCTTGGCCGCCTGTTTGTCCAGGGTGATCTTGTCACGCACAAGACTGATCGTGCGATGCTTGCCATCCGGTCCGGCATCGGCAGGCAATATGTCCAGCCGAACAACCGAATCCTTGGCGCCGCGGATCATCTTGACAACTTCATCAAGACGCGTGCCGACAACTTCCTTGATAGCACCGCGCTCGCCCTGGCCAACACCAATGATACGGTCGCCAACGGTAAGCTTGCCTGACAATTGCGCCGGACCACCGGCCATCAGTTCACGGATCGTCGTGTAATCGTCCCGCTCCTGCAAGACGGCGCCGATACCAACCAGCGACAGCTTCATCGAAATATCGAACTCGGCCGAAGCCGTTGCGCCGAAATAGTCCGTATGTGGTTCAACCGACGTTGTGTAGGCGTCCATGAAAATCTGGAACACGTCGTCGCTCTTATATTTGTAAGCGCGCTCCTGCGAATTTTCGTAACGCTTGTCGAGCGTATCGCGAATGCCAGCATCAGTCTTACCGGCCAACTTCAGGCGCAACCAGTCATTCTTGACGCGTTTGCGCCAGAGTTCATTGCTATCAGCCTCTGTCTGCGGCCAAGGCTCCTTGTCGCGCACAAAGGGGTAATCTTCCTTGGCGCTGAAATCAAAACCTTGCTTCAGCAGTGAACGCGCATAGGACAGGCGTTCGACAACGCGCTGCTCGTAAACATTGAAAATCGAAAAGGGAATCCGCAAGTCTTCCTGATTGATGCCGTCATCAATCTTCGTGCTGTCGGCCATGAACTTGTCAATGTCGGCCTGCACGAAGAGGAACCTGTCCGGATCAAGTGCTTTGAGGAACCGGTCCATGATCTTGGCGGAGAGCGCATCATCCAATGGAACAGGCTTGTAATGATAACGCGTCAGAAACTGGGCGCTCAAACGAGCGGCCTGCGCCTGTTGCTGCAGCGGCGTCAGGGTCGGGGGTGTACCGGCTTCCAGCGCATAGGCAGAGGGCGCAATTGCCAGGAACACACAGAGCAAACCATATTTCATACGCATTAAAGCTTCGATCCGATTTTTGACGTTCAGGTTTCGTTATTTAATGTTGTTGGAACAATTATGGTTTTTTGGCAACCGACCGCCAGATTATTCCTGTGCCCGTCCTAATAATTTCTTTCTCCCGCTACAGTGCTGCAGCAGATTTACCCAATACGGGTCGTGGCATTTACAAGAAACTGCTCAGTGCCATGCCAGCAGAATCTCCAGTTCCTGGGATGTTGGGAAAGCGGATTGTGTCCCCTTTCTTGACACCGTGATGGCTGCGGCCTTTACCGCATGTTCAATCGCCAGCCGGTCAAGACGGCAATTGCGCTTTACAGATGACGCCAGGGCAACGGACATGAACGTATCTCCCGCGCCGGTTGTATCGACGACGACGGAGGGATGGGCCGGAACCGTAATCATGGCCTGCTCATTCGCGAGGATCGCGCCCTTATTGCCGAGGGTCAGAACAACTTCGCGCAGACCGTGTTGCAGCAGATATTTAGCTGCGGCCTCGCCAGTCGCTCCCGTCAGGGCCAACGCCTCTCCCTGATTGAGAAACACCACATCAATCAAGCGCCAGAGATCGGCGAAATACGGGCGCAGCGGGGATGGATTGAAAGCTGTGACCATCTCAAGAGCTTTGGCCCGTTCAAGGATTTCGCGCGTCGCCCTGTGCGAGAGGTTTCCCTGCAGGATCGCAAGATCATCAGGTTCAGCGACTAGCAATTTTGAAGCCACGTCAGATGAAGTCAGGCTTTGGGCAGACCCGGTTGTTGTGACAATGGCATTCTCACCATCAGGGAGGCGAAAGATAATGGAAACGTCGCTGGATTTTCCCTCTAGCTCCACCAGCTCGGCAATGAGGGGCTCATCCAGCAGGCGCTCGCGGATTGCTGCTGCCCGAACATCATTGCCGACAGGAGCGACCAATGTTGTCAGAACACCGCAGCGCGCCATGACGACGGCCTGATTGGTGCCTTTGCCTCCGAGGTCGTGCGCTCCAATTTCACCGAGGATAGAGGCACCGGACGTTGGAAGTGCCTCGACAGCGATTGTTTCATCAATGGTAACATTGCCGATTACATAGGCGCGCATTGGGGAACCCTCGGAAAGCTAAAGATAAGGCGCGTCATGAAAATCAATTTCGAGCTGCATCGCATGGCTGAAAATACTACTTAACCGGGAACATGCCTGTTCGGAAAGGCCTTCGCCAGCCAGATCGAGCTGCCGCTTGAGCCATAATGCCTGCTCGGCAAAACCCTGGCTTACATGCAGATCAACCCACTCCTTAAGCAAGGGATCGCTGATGCGACAGGCTGATGCCTCCTTGGACCACGACCAGTACATCCATTCCGCCGCGAACATCGCGGCAACAATATCGAGAAACCCGCCCTCGGCTGCAATACAGAGCATACCGGAGCAAAACGCATCAACCGCCGGTATATTCACGTCGAATGCTGATGGATCGATAGACCGCAGTGCGAAAGTTCGCTCGAAATAGACAATCTGTTCATTGGCAAGCGCATCAAGAACAGCAATGAGCCAGCGCTTCTGCTCCATGGTTTGCGCCGTCGCCGCTGCATAGGCGAAGATGGAGATTGCCGTATCGACGAAGGCACCCTCATAAACAAGATAGCGATCAAACACGTCCTTGCTCAACGCATCGTTTTTGATGTCCCTGACAAAACGATGGTCGAGCATCGCCTGGAGAACAGTAGCGTTTTCCCGCAGAATACGGTCGGAGAGGCTTTCGGTTGTCATCCGCTTAGTGCTCCAACCCCGGCTCTGCAGCGGCGCGGAATGCCTTGACCCGTTCAACATCCACCGGGTTCCACCAGACACCGCCATGTTTCAATGACGAGGCGACAATCACCCCATTGGTGCGGCTGAGAATTTCCACGATATTGTCCCGGTTGACACCTGACCCAACCAATAGCGGCAGATGCGTTGCCGAGCCAATTTCTTCAATCTCTTCAATCGTCGCGGCATTGCCAGTGCGTTGTCCCGTTGCGATGACGCCATCAGCATCAAAGAAGGCGAGATCGCGCGTCAGTTCCTGAATCGTACGGTCCGCGACGATAGCGTGACTGCCATGCTTCACGTGGCTGTCGGCGAAGACCTTGATATGTTCCGCACGCAGCATGGAGCGGTAGCGCATGGCTTCCGCCGCGCGGCCTTCCATAAACCCTTCATTGGCCACATAGGCATTGGCCCACTGATTGACACGGATGAACTTGGCACCGCCTGCCATGGCAATGGCAAAGGCGGGGATTGGCGCATTGGCCAGCACATTGATCCCCAGCGGAATACCAACAGCGCGGGCAATACGATCTGTGACGACGGACATGAATCCCGTCGTTTCCGGGCCGATATCATCGGGTTTCGAGAAAGGGATATCACCGTGGTTTTCGATAACCAGCCCATGCAGACCGCCTTCCACACAGGCTTCGGCATCCCGCATGCAGGTATCGTAGATTGAATCCATACTTGCCCTGTTATACCGCGGCGCGCCGGGGAAAGCCGGGCAATGGATCATTCCTATCAGCACCTTGTTTGTGCCGAAAATCTCCTGCACGGCATTGGAGCTTCGATCCGATATTTCCTGCATGTGGTTCCCTTTCATATGCTTTTTGAGTGGTTGGTGTTTGCGGCAATCAGCGCGTGAGCCAAGCCAGAATGTTCTTCCAAAGCTTGCCGTAGCCTTCCCATTCGCAGAAGGCGGGTGAAAGCCAATGCGGTCCGATATCGGATGTCCAGACAGCTGTGTTACCCTTGCCATAACGTCCAAGAACCAGCAGTGGGTGGCCGCCCTGATCGTCAGGCAAGGTGGCGATGACTTCAACGTCTGCGCGCTCACGCACTTCAACTTCATTCACACCGAGGAGCACCGGCCATTCCCCGCTGAGACCGGCCATGACAGGATGATCGGCCATGAGAATTTTCGCCGTTGTACCCTCGGGGATTTCAACGCGGTCATCATAGGGAAGACAGGTAACCGGAAGCACATCTTCGACAGCTGTCCGCCGCCAACGCGCCTTGCCGTCAATGCCCTGAAACGAGAAATAGCCACCGACCATCAGGAGCGCCCCGCCCTTTTCCACCCAGGCCTTGATGAGCTTGAGCCGGTTGGGAACAGTGCGCGAATGCAGCCAGACCTCAGGCGGCAGCAGCAGCGAGTTTGCACCAATATCCGACAGGATAATGACGTCATAGGCATCCAGACCCGCCATTTCATACGGGAATTTCTCGACCGCTTCGTGCGCGGGCATATAGGTCAGGTCAAACTCGCTGCCTGYCAATGCCTTGACCAGCGGCTCTGCACCCAGATGAAAGGTGACACTGCCAAACTGGTCAAAACCTTTGTAATGGGTGGCCGAACTGACCCAGCTTTCGCCAACGAGAAGTACTTTCTTTGTCATGGGTAATCACTCTTTCATTTCAAATAGGGATTTGCTTCAGGTTCCGGCGTGAAAGACGGCGCGCGGGTTTGCCCGCATCATCTGATCGAGAGCCGCCCTGTCGAGGCCATGCCTCTCAAGACGAGGCAGGAAATGGCGCAGGATATAGGCGTAACCATTACCGCCATATCGGGTCAGCATCATCTTGAGGAAAACATCGTGAGACAGAAGAACCCGGTCGAGATAACCCGCCTCAGCCAGACGCACGATGGCTCGCGCTGCATCCTCATCGCTTGGACATTGCACCTGCTGGTCCGCATAGAAGTAATCCATGCCGATCATGTCGTATTCAATGAATGCCCCACGCGAAGCAAGTTCGCTCTGATAGGCAAAGTCATCATGCGAGGGGTTCATATGGCAGAGAACCGTGTGCCTGATATCGGCCCCCTCCTGCTCCACAATATCAAGAACGCGGTGGCCAAGCCTGTACCAACCGGGCAGGTGCACCATGAGCGGAAGTCCCGTACGCAGCTGTGCCTGCGCAGCGCCGCGCAGTGACTTTTCTTCCTCCGTGGTGAAGTCCGAGGAAACGCCAATCTCCCCTATGAGGCCGATTTTGACATCGGTCCCGTCAACACCTTCCACTGCTTCGCGCACAATTTCACTGGCGATATCCTCAACAGTCATCGCAGCAACTTCATGGGGGTGGGATGAGCCAAGATAATAGCCCGCGCCCATCACCACGTTGAGACCGGCAGCCTTTGCGATCCGCCGCAGGGCCAGCGGATTGCGGCCAATGCCCCGGCATGTCGGCTCAACCACCGTCTGCCCGCCTTCGATGGCAAAGGCGCGCAGTTCTGAAATCGCCAGTGGTTCATCATCAAGCGTGATGTTGTGCTTGTTGACAAAGGGGTCCTGCTTCAATTCGCCGAGAATTTCGATGCACACGAAACCACCGGCAAGATACTGCCGCTCGGGTGTTTTGGGCGCATGCCACCAGCACCGGCAATCGTTGAGAATATGCTCGTGCATCAAGGTAATGCCGAGCGCATCCGCAGCGATGGGACCATTGACGGTCATCACCTTGCCGGAGCGAATATGCCCTTCAGATAATTCATTGCTCACGGCTGTCACCTCTTCTTACCGCCGAAGCGAAAGTTTGCAGTGAAAATCCGTGTGTTCAGCCAGATAGCGATCAGGATAATCGCGCCCGTTACGATCTGGGTGAAGAACGGCGAGATGTGCATGAGGATCAGACCATTGCCGATGACCGCAATAGTCAGCGTCCCGAGAACTGTTCCAAGAATGGTGCCACGGCCGCCCATGAGAGATGTTCCACCGAGAACAACCGCGGCGATAACCTGCAATTCGAAACCCACGGCCGCATTGGAAGAACCTGATCCCAATCGCGCCGCGATCAGCAGTCCGGCGACTGCACATGCAACGCCTGAAATAATGTAAACAGATGCGATGATCCATTTGGCGGGCATACCGACACGGCGGGCCGCCTCCATATTGGAACCTACAGCCACGACCTGACGGCCATATTTCGTCGCAGTGATTGCCACATAGCCGAGAACAGCCACGACAGCGGCAATGATGGCGGGCACGGGAATGCCGCCAACAACACCGCGACCAAGGGCAAAGAACCCCGGCGCGTCCTGAATGGGTATAGAATAGCCTTGCGTCAGATAGAGCGCATAGCCGCGCAGGATAGAAAGACCCGCAAGTGTAACAATGAACGCCGGTATGCCCTGATAGGCAACAAACCAGCCTTGAGCGAACCCGAGACCGCCACCCAGAATGAGCATTGCGATGACCACCAATGGCCAAGGATATCCCATCGCCATGACGACGGCGGCAACGGCATTGATAAGGGCCACCTGCGAGCCAACCGACAGGTCAATGCCGCCAGTGATGATCACGAAAGTCATGGCAATCGCAACAATCAATATTGGTGCGGCTTGCCGCACAATATTCAGAATATTTCCCGCAGTCAGAAAGGTGTCGCTACCAACGGAGAAGAAAATCATGCAGGCAGCAAAGAAAATTGCGATGGACAGAACCTGTGCATGCTCGCCGAAGAAATCGGCAATGCGCGATCCGTGACCGCGTTCGGTATAGACGGTCATTGCCTTGCTCCTTCGCCGACAATCAGTTTCACAAGGTCTTCCAGATTGGTTCCGCCGATCTGGCGTTCGGCAACTTTCGTGCCCTCATACATGACCGCAATACGATCACAGACCCGGAAGAGATCCTGAAGACGATGCGTGATAAGGATCACCGAAACTCCGTTGGCCTTGACGCGATTGATCAGGGCAAGCACCGCTTCGACTTCGGCCACGGCAAGTGCAGATGTGGGTTCGTCCATAATCAGCACGTTTGGCTTGAAGGATGCGGCACGGGCAATGGCGATTGCCTGACGCTGTCCACCGGAGAGTTGGGCCACCTTGCCGGTTAGTTTCGGGATACGGATTTCCAGCGCATCCAGCATTTTGCGCGCTTCTGCCAGCATGGTCTTGCTGTCGAGGAATATGCCCTTGCTAAGCTCCCGCCCGAGAAAGAGATTGCCGACAACATCAATCTGATCACACAGGCTCAAATCCTGAAAAACCATCTCAATATGCCTGTTGCGCGCATCGGCTGGTCCTGACAAACGAACTTCTTCGCCCTCGATGGTCATGGTGCCGCCGTCCGGAATGTAAGTACCGGAGATGATCTTTGTCAGCGTCGACTTGCCCGCCGCGTTGTCGCCAACAAGGCCGAGACATTCGCCGGGAAAGATATCGAGATCAACGCCGCGCAGCGCCTGATGCGAGCCGAATGATTTGCGTATACCGCGCAGTGAAATGCGCGGGGCGGGTTGCGTACCGCTAGCGCTTCCGGAGAGGTTTCCCCCTCCGGCGCTTGCGGCAGCCAATCTTTGCTGACCGTCCTGAATCATTTGAAAATGGCCCGGTACGGATCGACATTCGCCTTGGTCACGATCGTTACGGGAACAGCAATGTTCTTCTCAACGGTCTGGCCTGCCGAGGCTTTCAGCAAAGCATCGACGGCGGCGCCGCCCATTGCCGACGGGTCCTGCTGGATAACGGCGGCGACAAATCCTGCATCAATACCCGCAATGGCTTCCGCGGTCAGATCCCAGCCAAACACCTTGATCGTGTCCTGCTTGCCCTGACTTTGCACGGCAGCAATCGCACCCATCAAGGCAGGTTCACCCGTTGCATAGATTGCGGTCAGATCGGGATTGCCAGTGATCAGGTTTTCTGCGGCAGACAAGGCATTGTCCTGCACGTTCTGACCATCGACCACGCCAGCCATTTGAATGCCTTCGGCACTCTTGACCGTCTTTTCAAAACCATCCTGACGGACATTCTGAATGTAGGAATTGAGCGCACCGACAACGCCGATCTTGGCTTTGCCGCCCATATTGGTTTTCACATAATCAAGAAAGAACTTGCCCATGTCAGCGCCAGCTTTGGCATTGTCCACGCCGATCTGCGCCTTCTGCGGGCCATCAGGCAGGATCGCATCAATGGCAACAACCGGAATACCTGCATCGGCAGCCTGCTTGACGGCAGGCATCAGCCCATTGACGTCAATGGCAACGACAGCAAGGCCGGAAACCTTCTCCTGAATATAGGTTTCGATAGCGCTGTTCTGTGCCGTCGGCTCGTTGTTGGAATTGAAGATAACCAGCTTCACGCCGGCAGCATCTGCAGCCTTCTGCGCACCCTGATTCATCTGGTTGAAGAAAAGCGCCTGCTGATTGATCTGCACAAGCGCGATTGTCTTTTTTTCCTGTGCAATGGCCGTGGACGCACTGGCACAACCCAATGCGGTGAAGCCAGCCAATGCGATCAGTGTTCTCCTGCTCAAATTCAAAGTCATGTTCTCATCCTCTGTTGGTTTTTTTTACCGTCACATTTGTTATTTCGCAGGCGGAGCAACGGAGTTCCGCACGACGATTTCAACAGGCAGAAGTTCTTCCGAGGCGGAAGGTTTCCATTCTTGCCAGTTTGTTTCCAAAAGCAGTTCCAGTGCGCGGCGGCCGAGTTGACGGACCGGCTGACGAACAACCGTCAGCGGCGGCGCAAAAAGGTGAAGCGGCCCGACATCGTCGAAGCCAATGATCGAGACATCATCAGGAACCGAGATATTCCTATCCTTGAAAACCTCGATCAGACCGATGGCGATTTCGTCGGAACTGGCAAAGATGGCCGTTGCTTCATGCCGCTCTTCAAGGAACCGGAGGGCCGCTTCCCGCCCATATTTGACGGTATATTCACCGGCATACCGATCAACCTTTGCCACACCGCCATGCCGCTCGCGCAGTGCGCGCATCAGACCATCGAAACGACGGCGCGCGCTGATCATGCGCTCATCACCGCCTATGAAGAGAACATGGCTATGCCCCTGCTCGGCAAGATGAATACCGGCAAGATAGCCGCCATTCTCGTTATCGCAGAAAAGCTTTGGCGCCTTTGAACCCGGAACATCTTCGTCGACGATGATGACCTTGCCGGAGCGATTGATAAGATTGGCGAGTGCTCCATCATCGGGGTGGTTGGTGATGAAGATCAGCCCATCCACATGATTCCGCTCAATCAGCTGCAGATACTCAATCTCGCGACCCGGACGATTGAGCGTGGCATGGAGAGAGACCGCCAGCTTCCGTTCGTCAGCCGCCTGCTCGACGGCTGCCACCAGGGTCGAGAAAAACGGATTGGCAATTTCCGGGACAACCAGACCGATAGTATCCGAGCGCCCCATGCTCAAACGGCGGGCATGCGGATTAGGCATGTAGTTGAGTGACTTGATCGCGTCTTCAATACGCTTTTTGGTGTGATACGGCAGATCGAGACTGCCATTCACAAGCCGGGAAACGGTGGTCACGGACACACCGGCGGCAGCTGCAACATCTTTCAGACTTGGCGTTGTCTTCTTGATCACGGCGCATTTTCCATTTGTAAAGCGGTTTAGTAAAACGCTTTACAAAGCAATATCACTTGATCGCTATTGTCAACCGGATTCAAAAAATGATGGAATTTTTCCTGAGGACCACCTTTAAATACGGTCCTCTTCGGTGGGAGCAATATCCTTAGCAAGGTCGTATCGGGGCTGGTGGCCAATGCCAGGAGGAACGTCCCGATCAAACGCCTTTTGATTCCCGCACCTGAAATGCGTATTCAGCAGACGCAACGCCTGCCGGATGTAGGAGAATGAGACAGCGTTGACGAACGCAACTGTCAGGCTGCAAAACGTGAACATCAAATTAGTGTCCATTTGTGCGATCCATTTCAAAACTGTCTCGTAAAAATCGATGATGTGAGGGGCGTCACTGCCTCACTTGCTGCCGGGCATCCTGTGCGGCGCGGGCGGACCTTTGCGATCAGCTTCGGTAAACTTCGCCTGCTGATCCGGCGTCAATACTTCAAACAGGGCTTTGGTGGCCTGCTTCAGCGTCTGGGCTTTTGCCCCACGTTCTATGGCGATATCAGCCATACGCTCGGTCGTCTGCGGCTCGTTCTCCTGCGGTTTGGCAGGATCATCGCTCACACTGCCGGGCGCAGCGTTATCCCTGAAATGAGGATGGGGTCCCTCGGCAAATGCCAGCAATGCGGACGTGTATGTTCGCCAGGCATCGAGTTGTTCGCTGCGAATCCCCACCATCGTCTCCTCAGCGGCCAGCCAGCCCGCCAGAGCAGAGGCCGCGTCCCTGGGATGGGAAAAATGCCTTTCATGCACGTGCCTGGCTTCGTCGGCTTTCTCCAGCTGTTCACGACATGCATTCTCCTCATCGTACTCATCATCCTCACCAAGAAAGGATTGAGCCAATTGAGTGAATGATATGTTCGAGACCCTCTCCGTTGAAGTCGCAACGAAAGGATGCTCGATGGGATCGGCCCGGCTTGGAGTCATTGTCAGACCGAAGATGACCGTCGATATCAGCCCCGCAGACAGGAGTGCACGTTTCATTTTTACCTCGCATCAGGAATAAACATTTGCTTCGGGAACATGAAACGCGCCGGCGTCTGAAATCCGTCTCAATCATTTCAGAAACTTGCTGATGGGAGTATTTTTGTAACGAAACATTGCCGGGTTCATTGCCAGCAATGTTTCGTTACAAAATTTCTCTGCCGGGCTTTTGGAAATACCGTTAGGAACGGCCATGCGATTAGAAATGCGTTGAGCCATGCAAACTGTACCCAACATAATGGTTGTCGACGACGATGCCGAAATCCGTTCGCTTCTTGGACGATATTTGCGAGAGCAAGGGTTTCGCGTTTGTGTGGCCGCCAACCGGCGGGAGTTTGACGCTCTCTTTGCCGAGCGCAATCCGGACCTGCTCGTGCTTGACGTCCTGCTGCCTGACGGATCGGGTCTCGACATCTGCCGGGTTATGCGCAGTCAAAGACAACAGGTTCCCATCATCCTGTTGACCGCGCTCAAAGAAGATGTCGATCGTATTATCGGCCTCGAAATCGGTGCCGATGATTACATGAGCAAGCCATTTAACCCGCGCGAGTTGACCGCCCGGATCAAAGCCGTTTTGCGACGCTCGAACGCGGACAAATTACCGGACGAAGAAGTCAGCACTTTCGAGTTCGCAGACTTTATAGTTGAACCGCGATTGCGCCGGGTCGTTGGCCTCTCGGGCATGATGATTGATCTGACCGGAGCGGAATTCGACCTGCTGAAAGTGTTCCTTGAGCGAGCTGGCAAACTTTTGTCCCGGGACCAGCTACTCGACCTGACGCAAGGACGCGACCGGGACCCGCTCGACCGTTCCATTGACGTGCTGATGAGCCGCTTGCGCAAGAAGCTCGGTGACTCCGAGGAGCGCCCCCTCTTTAAGACCGTGCGCAACGGTGGCTATCAACTGACCGTGCCCGTCAAGCTGATTGTCGCTGAAGCATGAATTCGCTGCGCAACCGGATTGCCCTGTTGCTGTTTCTGGCAATCGTAACCGTGGTGCTCTTGGCCACGCTTACCGCCGTTACCGTGCTTCGCGGGCCTCCACCGGAAGCGGTGCTGTCCCCGGTTATACAGCGGATCACCCCCGTTATCAGCATGATTGAAGCAGATCCGGCGAGCGCCGCATCGCAGGAATTTGCTGTGCAACCAATGCAGGCCCCTGGCTTTGACGACAGACGGCTATCCGGGATGTTCATGCGGGAGCTTGGGGAACACGGACTTGCCCGGACAGTCCTTGTGACCCGAAACGCCGGGCGGCAAGGCCTTGCGGCCTCAATCAGATTGCAAACGGGCATGTGGCTGGTCGTAGATATTCCGGATATGACACCACACACATGGTGGATATTGACGGGTTGGATCACGCTCATCACCCTCGGCAGCACCGCAGTATCCGTCTTTGCTGCATCAAAAATCACCAAACCGCTTCTCCTGTTGGATAACGCTGTTACGGCAGTCAGCGCCGACGGGACTTTGCCCCATGTTCCCGAAACGGGTTCTCAGGAAGTCCGCGCTACGGCACAAACGATCAACAGACTATCCGAGCGGCTGAAAACCGCCACAGAAAGCCGTATGAGACTGATTGCTGCAGCGGGTCACGACATGCGGACACCAATGACCCGAATGCGGCTTCGTGCGGAGTTCCTGCCTGATGATCTCGATCGCCAGAAATGGCTCAATGACCTTGAGGAACTGAGCAACATTGCCGACAGTGCCATCAGCCTTGTTCGCGAAGAAACTGTCAAAGATACATTTAGAAGCACGCGGCTTGATCTCACTATCAAGGAGATAGCCGAAGAACTTTCCAGTCTCGACATGAAGGTGAATGTTCAAAGTCTGGCACCGCTCTCCATTGCTGCAAGCCCGTTGGCACTGAAACGCGCTTTGCGAAACCTCATCATCAATGGTGCAACCCACGGCAATGGTGCGGAGGTTGTCATGGAGCAGAGACTGCAAACCGCTGTCATCACTATAAAGGATAATGGTCCGGGAATTCCTCCTGAACTTCTGGATAAGGTGTTTGAACCGTTTTTCCGCGCCGATATTTCCCGGCGCAAGACCGTGCTTGGCGCAGGTCTTGGCTTGGCGATTGCCAAGGAGATCATCGAGCGCTTCGGGGGAACCGTTACCATCACCAACAAAGCGCCGTCAGGGCTTCTTCAGACTGTGTCATTTACCGTCGAAGCATTCCCACAGCTATAGAGCCGGACGAGAAACACTCGTTAACGAAATCCCCACGGTCAGAAACCTTCTGAAACCGTTGGAACGCATTCCAAACATTCTGTTCTGCAAATTTTGCCTGATTGGTCGAGGCTGGAAGGACACACTCCAGCTATCGCCAACACAGGCAACAGGCCGCTGGAAATGCAGCGCAAAACGATGTGCGGGACGCCATGACACCAAGCAATCGATATTGGAACATTCTGGCATTGACGGTGGGCCGGTGCATTCTTGTCTCATTTGCCGTGATGTTTTCTGCTCAGGCTCACGCTGGGGTCGACAGCAAACCCTTGCTTGATCAATTGATGAGTGACCGAAAGGAAGCATCCACCCCCGTGCGAACCGAAGCGAGCTTGCAGGACCCGCTGACCGTCAAACTATTGACGCAGCCGCGCGAGGAAACATTTCAGAATTGGTCTTTGCTTTGTCAAACACTGGAAACGGGCAATGATTGCTTTGTGTCGCAAACACTTGTCGATGACCGGGTGCCTGACGGCAAAATGCTGTTCCAGATCAATGGCATTGATGAAAACGGCGCCCGTGGACATGTGATGCTGCCAGCCGGTTTCCTGCTGCGGGAAGGCGTAACCATCCGCATTGGCGAAACCTCCCTTCAGTTTCCTCTTCTGTCGTGCATGCCTGAAGGGTGTGTTGCCGACATCAGTTTCAATCAGCAGCAATTGGCGTTGCTGCAAACGAGCAATCAAGTCGATATCGCGATTGTACTACAGTCAGGCGAGTATATGCATTTCCCGTTCAAGCTGCAGGGTTTTCAGTCCGCATTCCAGAAGATGAGTTCTGTCATCCGCCCTTAGGGGCGAAAGCGGCTTTGCGTCAACAAAATGGCCAGCAACGTTCGATTACAAAACAGCGGGTTGCAGCAAAATTGCGAGACAATACGGACTGATTTTGGACATCCCCGGCGGGGAATGTCGAGACCAGCAGTGCAAAGAACGAGGGGCGGCATACATGGACGATGTTTCCGGAGAAGCAGATTTGCCCAGGCGTAGCCCGCCCGCCATCGGTCATCGTTGAGTACCTTTCCCGGAATAAGAAGACAGAGTTGGAATACTGATGGCGGCAAGTTCAAAATTCGTTGGTGCAGCGTCGGCGCTCGCCATTTCAGCGGCTCTTGTAAGTTCGGGAGCAATCGTCACCACGATTGCGGGGATTACAGCAGCTCATGCAGCAACAGTCAGCCGCATTGAAGTGCGCGGGAATACCCATGTTGATGCCCAGACGGTCAAGGACAATCTCGGCATTACGCCGGGCAAGCCTTTCTCCAACAATGATATTGATGCAGCCACCAAGCGCCTGTTCGCAACGGGCCTGTTCGGCGATGTGCGCATCACTCAAGGCGGCGGCGCGCTTATCGTCACCGTGTCCGAGCATCAGGTGGTCAATCAGGTCATTTTCCAGGGCAACAAGAAGATCAAGGATACGCAACTCGCCGAAGCTGTAAAACTGAAACCACGCAGTGCGTTTGATCAACAAACGCTTGATGCCGACACCGAAGCTGTCCGCGTCGCATATCGCAATGTTGGTCGTAACGATGCCACGGTGAGCTCGCGCCTGATGAATTTGGACGGAGGCCGCGTCAACGTCGTTTTCGATATCAACGAAGGCGACCGCACCAAGATCGCCAATATTGTCTTCGTCGGCAACAACGCTTTCAACA
Organism: Phyllobacterium sp. TAF24; assembly: GCF_052113785.1. Classification (NCBI taxonomy): domain Bacteria; kingdom Pseudomonadati; phylum Pseudomonadota; class Alphaproteobacteria; order Hyphomicrobiales; family Phyllobacteriaceae; genus Phyllobacterium; species Phyllobacterium sp. TAF24. The sequence continues at coordinate 87,237 of NZ_JBFRDN010000003.1, forward strand.
CGCGTCGTCTAAGAGATTTGATGACAACGAGGCGATCCAATTTCTTATCCTGGCTGACACGCAATGACGTGTATAGTGAAGACCGCATGCGGGCTGATGAGGAAATTTTGCGCCGGTTTTACTATGAACATGGTTATGCGGATTTCCGTGTTGTCTCGTCGACAGCCAATCTTGATGCAGCGACCAATGAGTACACGATCACCGTTACGGTTGATGAAGGCGAGAAATATACGTTCGGCGGTGTCGAAATCCAAAGCTCGGTCGAGGGTGTTGATACGTCCAAGCTTGGCAGCGTGGTAAAATCTCCTGAGGGTTCCACCTATAACGCCAAACAGGTCGAGGATTCCGTTAACAAGCTGTCAGAGCAGGTTGCAGGTCAAGGCTACGCCTTTGCCAAGGTCGAGCCACGCGGCGACCGCAACTTCCAGAACCACACGATTTCGGTTGTCTATAACATCGATCAGGGTCCGCGTGCCTATCTTGAACGCATCGAAATCCGCGGCAACGAGAAGACACGCGACTACGTTATCCGTCGTGAATTCGATGTGAGCGAAGGCGATGCGTTCAATCAGGTTCTGATCCAGCGCGCCAAGAAGCGTCTGGAAAACCTCGACTTCTTCCAGACCGTGAATATCTCGACTGCCCCCGGTTCGCAGCCTGATCAGGTTGTGCTCATTGTGGACGTCGTGGAAAAATCATCAGGGGATTTTTCGATCGGCGGCGGCTACACCACGAGCGGTGATCAGTCAGGACCATCCGTAGAAGGTTCGATCACCGAAAAGAATTTTCTTGGGCGCGGCCAATACCTTCGCTTGTCGGCGGGAACAACACTCTTCAACGACCAGAATTATCAGTCCTATGGATTGTCATTCACCGAGCCATATTTTCTCGGCGAACGCATCTCCGCAGGCTTTGATATCTACAAACGACAATCGGGGGTCACCGACAAATACCAGACGGATACAACAGGCGGGTCGATCCGTTTCGGACTCCCCATCGGTAATGATCTGACGGCGGGAGTGGCCTATAATCTGTCGCAGCAAACCATAACGATCGACGACGCTGCATTGACCGCAGCTGGCATTCCCGATCCGACGCAGGTCTCGCAAGCCTATATCGATGCTGCTGCGCAAGGCGCATGGGTAAAATCATCTGTGAGCTGGTCCCTCATCTACAACACCATCGATGACGTAAAGAATCCGCATGACGGGATTTACGCAAAGTTCGAGCAGGAAGCCGCCGGTCTTGGCGGCGATGCCAGCTTCCTCAAGACCACGTTCAAAAGCAGCGTCTACAAGACGCTGTCTGAGGAGCAGGATATTGTCGGTCTGGTGCGTGTTGGCGGTGGCTATATCAAGGAATTGGGAAGTAACGGCCTGAGTGTCTTTGATACGTTCCAGAATAACACCGATATGATCCGCGGCTTCAGTTCAGCTGGTATAGGTCCGCGCGACACTCGCGTTACGGACAGTGATGGCAGTTTCATCGGGGGTACAACCTATCTCAATGCGACGGCCGAGACCCAGTTTCCGATACCGCTGATACCCGATAGTGTTGGAATTAGAGGCGCTGTATTCAGCGATGTCGCCACGCTGTTCGGCAATGACAGTTCCTATGCCGCCAACACGGACATGCAGTGGCGTGCTTCAGTGGGCGCAAGCATTCTGTGGGCATCGCCATTCGGCCCGATACGTTTTGACTACGCAGTACCCGTGCTGAAGGTCGACGGCGATCAGGTGCAGAACTTCAATTTCAATATGTCGAGCAAATTCTAGTTATTCGAGAACGCCAAAATCAGAAGTCGATTGATGCGTAGAAGATGGCAAAAACACCGTCCAATACGATAACAATGAAAATCGATTTGACCACAGATGCGGTCACGCGCAGGCCCAGCGATTCCGCACTGCCGCCAACTTTCATGCCTTCAACCGCAGCAATCGTCCCGATGATCATGGCCATAAAAGGGGCCTTGATCAGGCCGGCCAGAAAATACTGGACGCTGATGGCATCACGCAGATTGGCTACGTAGATACCCGGTGACACGTCCGAATAAAGCCATAGGGCAACAGCACCGCCTGCAAGCCCGGCGAAATCTGCAATGATCGTCAGAAGCGGCAAGGAGATGCTCAACGCGACCAGACGGGGAAACACCAGCACGCTGATGGGATTGAGGCCAATGACGTGAAGAGCATCAACTTCCTCACGCATCTTCATGGACCCAAGCTCGGCTGTAATCGCACTCCCCGAGCGACCGGCAATCATAATTGCGGTCAGAAGAACACCCGTTTCACGCAGCACCAGCACGCCAACAAGGTTGACCGCATAGGCTTCGGCTCCATAGGTGCTGAGCATATAAGCGCCCTGCTGCGCAACAATCGCACCCATAATGAACGAGATAAGGACCACGACCGGAATTGCACCAACACCCAGCCGGTCAATCTGATGAAAGAATGCGGGATACCTGATCGGGCCGCCCTTGCCCGCACGCACTTGGGAGCCTGTCACCACAGCACCCAACACATGCATTGATTTGATAAAATCGTCGCCGAAATTGACAACTGTTCTGCCAATTGTATCGAGAAGCTGAATACCGATATTCATCTTGTGCGGAGCCGCATAGGCATCTGCAGGGGCGGATGCGGTTTTGCCGACTGCATCGAACAAAGTTTCCCAGTGCTTCTTCAAGCCGCGGATTTCCACCTGTTTACCCGCACCCTCAAGGGACACACGCAACCGGTCCACCAGCCAGGCGCCAGCTGTATCCAAGGCATCCACGTCCGACAGATCAATGACTGCACTTGAGAATTCTTTCCGGTGCTCGATCTTGTGCATTTGCGCGTTGACGCGCCCGACATAGCGGGTGATCCAGGAACCTGCCAGCACAACCGTTGCCTGGTCATTCTCGGCACTGAAACTAACGTTGAGGGGCTGCCCAGAAACGCCGGATTCGTGTGTCGCATCAACCATGGCCGAAATACTTTCGATTTTTGAATTTGCTGTTCGAACAAGCAGGCTGCTTTATCCCCCGCCTGTTCGGTTCTGGCAAGCACAACCCAAAACAAATTGCCTCTGGCCCTCAATGGCTTGCGAAACATTTGCGTGACCGATGCATTCCAGCACCTGTTATTGAATCTCCCCTTCGAAACAGGGTCAAGCAATAAGATAAAGCCGGTTGTCACACATGGTAACAACCGGCTTTCGATTTTCTGTCCGTAATAGCGCTGTTTAACTAGCTACCGCTACGGGAATGAAGCTGCGGAATGAACAGATCCGTCCAGCTTGCGGGTTTGACCTTGATCGTACCGGCAAGGTTCATGAACTCGGCAAACTGCATCACGCCATTTGGTGTTGTGGAGAATTTGGAGTCCTTGTCGTTCAGCATTTCAAGAACTTCTTCGACGGAAACCTTTACCTTTGAACTCTTGGCAAAGATTTCCGCAGCAGCCTGCTTGTTACCGGCGATGAAAGCATTGGCCTCATCCAGCGCGGCCAGAAATGCCTCTGTGGTTTTCGGATTGGCATCGACAAACTTCTTGGGCGCGAAGGTAACATCCAGCGTGATATTGCCGATAACATCGACCGAATTGACCACACGATGCATTTTCGGGTCTTTCAGTTCCAGATAGGAGAAAGGAGGCGATGTGAAGTGCGATGTGATCTCGGTCTGGCCACTCGTCACCGCTGCCAAGGCTTCCGGGTGCGGCAGGCTGACCGTCAACGGATCGAGCTTTGCGTAGTTCTCACGCCCAAATTCATGGGCTGCCATCATCTGCAGAACAACAGCCGAAAGCGATGTCTTGATCCCCGGCAAGGCAATCTTGTCCTTGGGCGTCAGATCCTTCAGCGTTTTGACTTCAGGATTATTCGAATTGAGCCAGAGCGATGTGGCGCTTAGCCCGCTGATGCCAACAACTTCAACATTGGGAATGCCCTTGGCTTTTGCCCACAGGGTAACAAAACCGGGCGCTCCAGTTCCTGCGAAATCGAGCGAACCCGCCATCATGGCGTCATTGATCACATTTCCGCCGTCCAGCATCAGCCATGTGACTTTAACGTCGCCGAGGCCTGCCTTGGCTGCCTGCTTTTCCATCAGCTTCTGATTTTCCATAACGATCAGCGGCAGGTAAAGAATGCCGTAGCCTTTGGAAATCCTTACCTCGTTGACCTCAGCCTGAACGGGTGCAACTGCGCCTGCCAATCCAAGTCCGACGCCCAGCGCAGCGGCACATAGTTGTTTCAAGATGTTCATTGTATTCCTCCCTTTATAGATACCGGCTCCCGGCGGTTTAGAGTCAAGCCTGCATTCCCCAGCGGCGAATGGTCTTCTTTTCAATCGTGGCAAAGATCAGGTTTTCAACGGCAAGGCCAATCAGGATAACGGTGAACAGGCCCGCAAAGACGTTGGCGGTTTCAAGCTGGTTGCGGTTTTCAAAAATGAACCAGCCAAGACCACCCGAACCCGAGGACACCCCGAATACGAGTTCGGCCGCAATCAACGTGCGCCATGCAAAAGCCCACCCCACCTTCAAACCTGTCAGGATAGACGGGAACGCGGCGGGTATCAGGATGTGGCGAACAAGTTTGAGGCCGCGCAGGCCATAATTGAGACCCACCATCCGCATCGTGTTGGATACGGATTTGAAACCGGCATGGGTATTCAAAGCAATCGCCCAGAGCACCGAGTGCACCAGTACAAAGATCACACTTCCCTGTCCGAGACCAAACCAGATCAGCGCCAATGGCAGCAATGCAATCGCCGGAAGAGGATTGAACATGGAGGTCAAGGTTTCGAGTAGATCAGCACCAATGCGCGACCCAATCGCCAGCGTGGTCAAAAGTGAAGCAAGCACAATGCCGATACCATACCCGATGAGCAGCGTTTTCAGGGATGCCAGCGTTCTGGCCGGAATGGTTCCGTCGGCGATATTGGAGACAAAGGCAGAGAACGTTTGGGTAAAGCTCGGAAACAGCAAGGGGTTACCCAGCCAGCGCCCATACATCTCCCAGACAACAGCCAGAACGAGCAGGATAAACGCCTTTCGCACAGCGCCGATACGGTAGATGCGTTCAAAGCCGGAAAGTGTCTTTTCGACCTGCAGAAAATCCTTCTTGCTGTCGCCACGCAGAATTTCCGGTCGTGTGTAGAGAACTTCGGTCATCATTTTATCCGATCTCAGCTGGCAAACAGCATGTCGTTGATGCGGGTTTCGAGAGCTGCCTGCGTACCGGTTCCAAGTTCGCTGGGAGGTATGCTGTTCAGCTCAGCCTTGACCTGTCCCGGATGGGGCGAAAGCAGCAAAATGCGTGTGCCGATGCGGATTGCCTCTTCGATGGAGTGTGTGACGAACAGAACCGTAAAATGCGTGTCATCCCATAGCTGCAGCAGTTCATCCTGCATCTTGCGGCGCGTCAGCGCGTCAAGCGCAGCAAACGGTTCGTCCATGAGCAGTACATCCGGCTCCATAGCCATGCCGCGCGCGATGGCGACGCGCTGCTTCATCCCGCCTGATAACATGTGAGGATAGCTGTCGATAAATTTTGTGAGGCCAACCTTGTCGATATAACTGCGCGCACGCTCGCGTGCTTCAGCTGGCTTTGCGCGGCCACTTGAAGTGAGTGCGAAGACAACGTTCTCGCCAACCGTTTTCCAGGGCAGCAGTTGGTCGAACTCCTGAAACACCATCATGCGATCAGGGCCGGGCTCCGTGACTTCCTTGCCCTTGAGCTTTATCTGTCCTTCGGTCGGCGTGAGATAGCCGCCAATTGCCTTGAGCAAGGTCGACTTGCCACAACCTGACGGTCCAAGCAGGACAAAGCGATCGGATTGAAAAACCTGAAAATCGACACGATGCGTGGCCGTAACCAGCGTGTCCTCGGTCTTGTATTGCAATGTGACGCCCTCAACGCTCAGCAATGCGCCGCGAGCATCAATCGAATGATGCAAAGTCATACTTCCTCCCAGTGCGTCTTCTCTTTTGCGCAACGCTGTAACGTTGACAAAACTCCCAAGCCGACTGTACTTGCGGTAACTGACACATACCTGACTCAAGTTTCGGGGGCACGATTTGCGCATTCTTGTCGTGGAAGACATGCCCGACATCGCCAAGGCAATTGCCCAGCGCTTTGAAAAAATCGGGCATGCGGTTGATTGTGAAAATAATGGGCGGACTGCCAGTGAAGTGCTGCTGGTGCAGGACTATGACCTTATCATCCTCGACATGATGCTTCCCGGAGCAGATGGTTTTGAGATTCTCAAAGGACTGCGTGGCCGCAAGAACAAAACGCCGGTTCTGGTGTTGACCGCACGATCCGCTGTCGATGACCGCGTGGATGTTCTTGATCTCGGAGCCGATGATTATCTGACCAAGCCGTTCGATTTTCGTGAGCTGGAAGCGCGGGCACGCGCGCTTCTGCGCCGAAGCGCGGGGATGTCTGACAATGCGCTGCGATTTGGTGATCTTGTCATCGATCAGGCCGGACGCACGGCAAGCATTGCCGGTACGGCTCTTGACCTCACCCGCCGCGAACTGATCGTGCTGGAGATTCTGGCGGCAAGGCCAAAGCGCTTCATCTCTAAGGAAGAGTTGGTGGAACAGCTTTTCAACTTTGATCAGGAGCCAAGCGCCAACGCGGTTGAGCAATATGTAACGCGCCTGCGGCGTAAACTGGCGGATACAACAATCGAAATTCGCACCACGCGAGGATTGGGCTACCAGCTTGCAATCAAGTGATATCCGTTATTCGCTCCACGTCCGGATCATTGTGTTCATCGCGCTCATTCTGGGTGTGGGCGCGATCGTCCTCGCCTTTGCCGCCTGGCAATATGCAGGAATCGCGGCGCGCGATGCCTATGACAAGCTACTGATTGGCGGAACAATACAGGTTGCTGAAAACGTCTACGTTCAGGGCGGGGTTGTAACGCTTGACCCTCCCGCGGCTGCCTTCGCCACACTTTCCGCTTATGATCTTGTCTTCTATCGCGTCACCGATCCGCGTGGGGTGGTTGTGGCCGGTTATGGCGATCTCGCCCCGAAAATTCCGTCAGAGGAAATCCGTAAGGGCGTGGTTCTCACCGATGATACCTATCAGGGGCAACCAGTTCGCGTTGCTGCCATCGGCAAACAGATTGATACGCCCTCGGGAAGCGGCTGGGTGGAAATCGTATTGGCACAGACATTGCGGGCACGGCAGTCACTTGCATGGGATCTGACCGGCAAAGCTGTTGGAATGATTGCCATCATGAGCCTGCTTGCCTTGATTGCCGGAGCCATTTCCGTTCGCATCGCATTGAAACCACTCACGCGCATCGAACGGGAAATTGCAGCACGCAAGCCTGATGATCTGCGCGCGATCCGCGTTACACCTCCCCATGAAATCCGCGCATTGGTCAGTGTTCTTGACGACTTCATGCGCCGTCTCGCAGACCGCATTGCCTTGATGCAACGTTTCATTGCCGATGCAGCCCACCAGATGCGCACACCTTTGGCAGAGCTTAACGCGCAAGTCGAAATCCTCTCGAATGATGCAGACCCCAAACTGCAGAACCAGATTGACCGGCTTGGCGCCAAAGTAGCCGAACTCGGCAATCTCACCAGCCAGCTTCTGGACCACGCCATGGTCATTCACCGTGCCGGTACTGTTGCATTTACCTCGATTGAGTTGAATGGCTTGGCCAAAACCACTTTGGCGCAGTCGGTGCCGCTTTCTCTCGAACGCGAGGTCACGATTGCGTTCACGCCCAGCCCGGCAGAACTTCATATTCAAGGCGATGTGATCAGTATCCGGGAGGCGCTGACAAATCTCATCCAGAATGCCTTGATTCATGGAGCATTGACCCGATTGTCGGTGGAACTCAACCACGATGCCAGCACGGCTTGGATCAATGTTTGCGATGATGGACCAGGTATTGCACCATCAGAACAGGAGCGGGTGCTGGAACCATTCGAAACAGGGCTTGGCCATACATCCGGTTCCGGTCTGGGCCTTGCAATTGCTGTCGAAGTAGCAAAAGCACATGGTGGAGAACTTACTTTCAGCAATACACCGGGTGCATTTTGTGTTCGGTTGACCTTTCCACTTTGATTGAGGGAAAGGGTGTAGCGAACGTTCGCATTATTTCTCGCAAGAGACCGGATTGATCTGCTATTGCCAGTTTCACAATATCTCTTTTACGGGGAACGGCATGTCGCGATTTTCGCCACTCGCCGCAATACTGATTGCGGTTGTGATATTTGCGCTGGATACGCTGACGAGCTTTGATATGGCCATCGCCGTGCTCTACGTCACGGTCGTGCTCCTTTCCCTCTCATTTGCCACGAGAAAGGGACTTCTGTTTATCGGCGCTGTTTGTATAGGCTTGACACTGCTCAGCTTTGCCGTTTCCCACGGCGAAAATCCCACGTCGGATTCTACCGCCCGGTGTTTTGTGAGCCTTGCTGCCATCGGCATCACCACTTTGCTGGCATACAGGGTCAAAACGGCTATCGCTGTGCTTGGTGAGAGTGAACAAAGATACCGGACCATCTTTCTCGCAACGGGCGTTGCTATCCTCGAAATGGATTTTACCGCCGTTAAAGCTGCAATCGAACGGCTCAAAGCCGATGGCTTTCCTGATATGCGGACAGCCGCAGAGGCCAATCCCGACTTTGCGCGCACTGCAATCGGAATGATGAGGCTGACCAACGTCAACAACACCACCCTGACCACTTTCAGGGCAAAGGACGTTGATGCTTTCAAGACCGCTTTGCCAAAGCTTATTGGCAAGGAAATGGAGGGATCAATCTGGGCATTGCTCGAGGCAATATGGGACTCCAACACATCTTTCGAATCCGAAACGATGATGAGCGATCTCGATGGCAACCGCATCTCTATCCTTTACAATGTTGCCATGCCGCATGACCGTCCATCGCTTGACATGGTGCTGGTGAGCATCGTGGACGTAACAGCGCGGCATGAGGCTGAAAATGAATTGCACCAGGCCCATGCGGAACTGGCTCACGTCACCCGTGTTGCCACGCTGGGGGAACTCACGGTGTCTATCGCCCATGAAGTCAACCAGCCGCTCGCGGCTATTGTTACCAATGGGGGAGCAGGTTTGCGCTGGCTCAAACGAAGTGAGCCAGACCTTGACGAGGTCGAAACATCGATGCAGCGCATGATCGCCGACGCGGGCCGGGCGAGCGAAGTTATCAAACGTTTGCGAGCGCTGTCGAGCAAGGCGACCTCGCAGACAATCCCTGTTAATCTCAACGAGGTCATCAGGGAAACCGTGGTGCTGGTTCAAAGGGAATTGAGCAACCAGCGGATAGATCTGCAACTGGAACTCGTAGCTGACTCCCCATCGATTTCCGGCGATCCCATACAACTCCAGCAGGTCATCATCAATCTGATCCTCAATGCGGTTCAGGCAATGTCTGAACCGGGAATCAAAACCCGTAAACTTCTGGTCCAAACCGCAGTCGCCGGTGGGGTCGTTGTGACGAAGGTTCGCGATACCGGACCGGGTTTTGCCGCTGAGAAAGCAGCAAACCTGTTCGATGCCTTTTATACGACCAAGTCCAACGGCATGGGCATGGGACTATCGATCTGCCGGTCGATTGTTGTTGCCCATGGCGGGCGGATCAATGCAAGCTCTGAACCTGGCAAAGGTGCCATCTTTGAGTTCACCATTCCATTTCACGAGGAGGCTGTGTCATGAGCCAAAACACGTCGCCATTGGTGTTTGTCGTTGATGACGATGCTTCCTTGCGCGAGGCATTGGGCAGCCTTTTCAGATCAGTCGGTATGCAGGTCGAGCTGTTTGGCTCGCCGTCAGAATTTCTGGAACGCGGTCCCGTAGCGGCAGGCGAAAGTTGTCTTGTACTGGACATCCGCCTCCCCGGCGTAAGCGGGCTGGATTTCCAGAACCAGCTTGCGAAACTTGGCAATAATATTCCAATTATTTTCATGACCGGTCATGGCGATATTCCGATGTCCGTACGCGCGATGAAAGCGGGAGCACTCGATTTTCTTATCAAGCCATTCCGTGATCAGGATATGCTCGATGCCGTCTCGAACGCTCTCGCGCTTGATCGGGAGCGCCGCGCGACGGATGGCGAACTTTCCAATCTGAAGTCACGGTATGAGAGCCTGACGGCGCGCGAACGGGATGTTATTGCCTTGGTAACCACCGGGTTGATGAACAAGCAAGTTGCCGGAAAACTGGGCGTAAGCGAGATTACCGTAAAGATCCATCGCGGCCACCTGATGGAAAAAATGGGCGTCAGAACGCTTGCTGAACTGGTCAAGATTTACGAGGCGCTCCGGCCTGTTCTGGGCAAATAAAGCCGCGACCTAAACCTCTGTATGATATGATTCGGCGTCTGAAAAGCGCATCTTCAGCATGCGTGAGCTGCATTGCGCATCCCATCAAAAGGACGGGCCGTGTCTGAAGTAAAATCCATAGCCATTATAGACGATGACGCGTCGGTGCTGGATGCTACCGAGAATCTGGTGCGCTCCTATGGATTCAAAGTCTGCAAGTTTACTTCTGCTGAATCCTATCTTGCTTCCATCGGAGACATCGAAATCGATTGCCTCATAACCGACGTACAAATGGACGGGATCAGTGGCGTCGAGCTGTCGCAAATCCTGTGGGAGAGCGGTGTCAAAACGCCCATAATCTTTATCACCGCGTTTCCAGATGAACGGATACGCAACCGTGTTATGGCGGCGGGTGCCATTGGCTTTCTGGGCAAGCCATTCGAAAGCAAATCCCTGATTGATTGCATCGAGCGTGCGCTGACCAACTGAGCGCTGTCCACGCGCTTGGTCTTTCCGATATCTGTATGATCCGACCAACACGTAAGTATGATTACCTAGACGAACCGCCGGATGTAACTATTGGTGAGTACACCCCGTACTTATGGACAGGAGACGCATCGTGACGTTCAGCAAAATCCTCGCTCCAGCCCTGGTTGCTGGCTTTCTTTCTATCGGTGTTTCCAGTGCCGCATTCAGCGCGCCGCTGAAGTGCGTCGTTCTCGTGCACGGTGCGTTTGTCGACGGATCAGGCTGGAAGCCGGTGTATGATATTCTCAACAAAAAGGGCTATAATGTCAGCGTTGTCCAGCAACCGCTCACTTCAGTTGCAGATGATGTAGCCGCAACCAAACGCGTGCTCGGCCTTCAGCAAGGTCCGTGCATTCTCGTTGCCCATAGTTATGGCGGGGCCATCATAACCGAAGCTGGAAACGATCCCAAAGTTGCCGGGCTGGTTTATGTCGCAGCGCATGCGCTTGATCAAGGCGAAACCGAAGTCGGCAATGGCAAGCTCTTTCCTCCCGCTTACAAGTCTCTCGTGAAAACGCCTGATGGTTTTACCTATATTGACCCGGACCATTTTCATGCCGACTTTGCAGCTGATCTTCCGACCAAGCAGGCGGATTTCGCGGCACATTCCCAGATGTGGACTGCCGCTGCGGTATTTTCGACACCAGCTACAGATCCCGCATGGAAGCATAAGCGGAGCTGGTACGTGGTGGCAAAGAGTGATCGGATCATCAATCCTGATCTGGAACGCATGTACGCCAAGCGTGCTGGCAGCCACACAATCGAAATAGCAGGTGCAAGCCACTCGGTTTATGAAACCCACCCTAAGGAAGTCGCAGCCTTGATCGAACAGGCTGCACAACAATCGGTAAAATAGGTCGAGCCCCAAGGCAATGTACACCCCGCCACTGGCGAACGCCGGTGACGGCGTGAACTATTGGTCTACGGCATTCTCGTTGAACTTGATCTCCAAGAACCCTTGAACTTTGCATCTTGAAACCGGCGTAAAGCGTTTCTAGGGTTTGCGCAAAATGAACCTTTGGATACGAAGGAAGCAGGCGATGTTGACCCGTCGAATGATATTGGCTGCAATCGGCATGACCGCCCTCCCCACCAGACTTTTTGCCAGCACTGCTGATACCGTGCTTCCACTTTGGCCAGCGATACCGCCTGGTGGCGGTGGCCCAACGGGTCCTGCCAGTGAAAGTGCCAAGGGCGCTCTCAGCAACATCGCTGCACCGTCGATAGAAGCGTTCCAACCCGCAAAGCCGAATGGCGTTGCGGTGCTCGTTGCAGCAGGCGGCGGTTACAAGCGGATTGAAATGAAAAAGGAAGCCCTTCCCGCAGCGAAGTGGCTGACAGACAGGGGTTTCACGGCTTTTGTCCTCACCTACCGGTTGCCGGGAGAAGGTTGGAGAGATGGGCCACTTGCGCCATTACAGGACGCGCAACGCGCATTGCGGCTGATCCGTCAGAATGCCAGTCGTTTCCAAATCGATCCGGAACGTATTGGCATACTCGGATTTTCCGCCGGTGGCCATCTGCTCGGACTGGCTTCCACGCGTTCAGCCTTCTCGTCCTATAATGCTGTCGATATGACAGACAGCCTTTCAGCACGGCCGATATTTGCAGGCCTGATCTATCCGATTATCACGCTGGAGGCACCTTACGATCATACGTCCACCCGCCGTATTCTAATCGGCAAACATCCAAGTCCTGCGGAAAGCGCGGAATGGTCGGTTCAAACCCATGTCCGCAGCCAATGTCCACCCATGTTTCTGGTTCAAGCGAAGGATGATCCCATTTCCGACCCGGCAAACACCCGCATTATGGCGGACGCCTGCAAACAAGCCGATATTCCAGTTGAACTTCATCAACTGGCAAGCGGAGGGCATGGCTTCGGAATGGGGGAAATAGGGACGCCAACCGGCGTGTGGCCGGATTATTTCGCCACCTGGCTTGCAAAGGTCGATGTTTCAGCGGCGCAACAACACCGCTGAAACCATTGACGCTCAGTTTCAGGCGGCGCGCGTGATGCGTATCGGGACCGACTTGAACGACGGTGTTCCCGATCGCTTGTCATAATGCGACAAGGCGACCAGCGTGTTCATCTCCGGATAATAACCAGCAGCGGAMCCGCGCGGAATATTGTACATCACGGCTGTCACACGCTTGACACGGCGTGGCCGGTCATCGGGTTCGCCAGGATTTCGGGCCGCTTCGATATCGATCGTATCGCCATCCGATAATCCCCGGTCGGCCAGATCATCTGCGTTCAGAAAAATCACGTCGCGCCGCCCGAAAACACCGCGATAGCGGTCATCCATGCCATAGATCGTCGTGTTGTACTGGTCATGACTGCGGATGGTTGTGAGCGTCAGCACATTGGGTTCCAGAATGCGCGGGTCTTCATTCAGCCCATTGACCACCAGAAAACATGCCTTCTGGTTTGGCGTTTTCCACTCGCGATGCGATGCGGGGACACTCAGGCGAAAGCCACCCGGCTCTTTGATGCGCGCGTTGAAATCCTTGAAATCGGGAAAAACAACTTCGATCTTGTCGCGGATACGGCTGTAGTCTGCGATCATGGCGTCCCATTCGATACCGTAACGATCACCCAAAGTCGCTTTGGCCATCCCTGCAATCACGGCTGGTTCGGAGCGAATATCACCACTTGGCGGGTTAAGAAAACCGCGCGAGGCATGCACCATCGACATGGAGTCTTCCACCGTAACCGATTGCCTGCCGGTTTCCTGCATATCGGCGTCGGTACGGCCGAGAACTGGCAAGACGATGGAGGTCTTGGCCGTCAGCAGATGTGAACGGTTGAACTTAGTCGTCATATGCACGGCAAAGTCGAGCTTGCGCATTCCGGCAAAAGTGGCATCAGGGTCCGACATGGCAACAGCTAGGTTTCCGCCGAGGCAGACCAGCGCCTTGGACCGGCCATCAATAATTGCCTCAATGGCTTCGATGGCATTGTGGCCCCTATCGGCGGAGGGTCTAAAACCGAAAGCCCGCTCCATGCCGTCAATCAAGGCGGCGTTGGGAATTTCGGTGATGCCAACCGTGCGATCGCCCTGAACGTTGGAATGGCCGCGCAAAGGACAGATACCGGCGCCTTCCCGTCCGATATTCCCGCGCAGCATCAGAAAGTTGGCAATCTGCTGGACGTTTGCAGTACCGTTCCTGTGTTGGGTGATGCCCATGCCATAGCAGAGAATGACATTCTTCGATTTGGCATAGACATCGCCGGCGCTCTCGATAGCAGCACGGGTAAGGCCGGACATGAGTTCAATATCATCCCAGCTGGTCGCCTCGATATCATCCCTCAAAGCCTCAATGCCGTCCGTATGCTCAACGATGAAATCGCGATCAAGTACTCCGTTTCCGCCGCGCTCCAGATCAAGCCTGTCAAGCTCGAACACACGCTTCATCATGCCTTTGAGCACCGCTACATCGCCGCCGATACGAACCTGATGATAGGCCGAAGCAATATCCGTTGAGCCGAGCGTGACCATCTCCACGGGGCTTTGCGGCGAAGCAAAGCGTTCAAGCGCGCGTTCTTTCAACGGATTGAAAACGATGATGGGAGCGCCGCGCTTTGCTGCTTCGCGCAATGTTGTCATCATGCGGGGATGGTTCGTGCCGGGATTATGCCCAAAGCTGAAAATGGCATCGGCATGGTCAAAATCTTCCAGCGTAACCGTCCCCTTGCCGACCCCGATTGAATGCGGAAGGCCGACACTTGTCGCTTCATGGCACATATTCGAACAATCGGGAAAATTGTTGGTTCCGTAGGCTCTGACAAACAATTGATACAGGAACGCAGCCTCGTTCGAAGCTCGCCCCGAAGTGTAGAATTCGGCCATATTCGGATCAGGCAATGCATTTAATGCCGCGCCGATAGTCTCGAAAGCTCTGTCCCATCCAATGGGAATATAAGTGTCCGTTGCCGCATCATAAATCAGCGGATCGGTCAGGCGGCCCTGATCTTCGAGGTCGTGATCCGACCAATCCCATAGCTCCGTAACAGTGTGCGATGCAAAGAAGGATGGCCTGACGCGTTTGGCTGTCGACTCCCACGTTACAGCCTTTGCGCCATTTTCACAGAATTCGAAAGAAGAGGTATGTTTCGGGTCAGGCCACGCGCAGCCCGGGCAATCGAAACCATCGGGTTGGTTGGCCTTGAGCAAGGTTGCCGTGCCTTGGGCGACAATCTGCTGCTGGGCGAGACTTTCCGCCACCGCTTTCAACGCCCCCCAGCCACCCGCCGGTGCATTATAGCGCTCAATACCTTCGGGTCTCTTTTTGGCCATTTCAAACTCCTCGGGACTTAATCAACGATTGGCAGATATGTTGGGTTTCGTTGTAGCAGATAATAGAGCTTTTGAGTGCTGTGTGTCGTCTGAAGATGTTGCATTTTGCTGAGACACGGAGGCCTGCACCCAATATCCCAGAGCGATCATCACCGCGCCACCGCACAGATTTCCCAATGTCACGAAAGCAAGATTGTAGAAAGCGCCACCTACGGTAATGTTTACGGGATGCGTGCTTAAAAGTGCCAATGAAAAAGCGAACATATTGGCCACGCAATGTTCAAAGCCCGCAGCGACAAAGATCATGATCGGCCAGAAAATAAGGATGGCTTTGGCCGCGTCATTCTGGGTGCGATAGGTCATCCAGATTGCGAGGCAGACAAGCCAGTTACAGATCAGCCCGCGTGCGAACAACTCCGATGCAGGTGCATTCATTTTGGCGGCAACTGCTGAAATAAATGCTGCGTTTCCATCGCCGAGCAAGACGCCGCCGCCGCCAAGCTTGAAAAGCCACGCAAGCATGAACGCGCCAAGCAGATTGCCGAGCCAACAGACCGCCCAAACTCTCAGTGTGTCCATAAAACTTACCTGCCTGCTCAGCAGCGCGAGCGGCATATACATGGCCGTTCCGGTGAAAAGTTCAGAGCCCGCAAAAATGACGATTGTCAAAGCCGCGGCAAAGACGGCACCCATCACCAGATGTGCCCATGCAGGGTCGGCATGGGCGCCGACCGTGAACATGATGATGTCACCGAACCCGATATAAGCACCGGCCATGGCCGAGCCCACGATGAATGCGAGCGAATTGTATTTCAATGTGACGGATTTGGAGTGACCTGCTTCAGCAAGCCTGCTGATGGTGTCTTCGTACATGATGGTTTCCTTGCGAAATCACAATTCGCGTAAAAAGCGATCGACTTACACAAATCCGAGCCTATGCCGCGTTGTTCAACCGGGATATCGGATGTTGGTTTCGGCCGCCCTATACTTTGGTATAGGCCAGCAAAATAGACCGGAAATCATGCATGAAATTCCGTCGCTACGGCGCAGGTGCACGCGGGCGAAAAAATGCCAAAAAGCATTCTCGTATAAAAAGAAATGGGCACCACCGAACGCATTCGGTGGTGCCCATGCAAACAAGCAAAAAAGCTTATCTTAGTTTGCCGATGCAAGTGTCATCGATGTACCTGTAGCAGCAATGTTCAGGCCGATCTGGCCAGTTACACTGATTGCCTGCAGGTGAACCGAACCAGCAGTGCCGCCGAACAGAACGTTGGTACCAATGCCAGCGCCGAGTGTGGCTTCAGCTGTCGCACCGCGATAAACGCCGCTCAAGGAACCCTGATGGTAACCTGCTGTCGGCGCAAATACTGCCCAGACAAGACGGCTGCGTGTTGTGAAGCCAAGATCAACACCGAGCTTCTTGATCGCGCCGGTGTAGTGATCCGAACGCTCACGGCCGACAGTCGACCGGAAGACACAATCAACTTCCTTGGCCGAGCCAAGAACATAGCCAACGCCGCCATCGATATCGCAAGTCAGATATCCGATCCGCACACCGTTGCGTGCGTCTTCTTCCTGGTAACGCGCCTGCATATCAGCTGCAGTGGCAGCCGTTACGCCAGCAAGTGCCAAAGCTGTGGTCGCGAGTGCCATAGCAAGTGTCTTCTTCATCATTCTCTCCTTCAAAATTGTGACCGGTGCACCGCTATCGATCCTCCAGCCAACAAATTCAGCACCAGATTACGGACGATTTCGCAGAGCGATTTTAATCGACGCAACTGACGCAGCACATGTTGAGGCGTGCCGGAATGCGCAAGTGACAGACGGGTTACAGTTCGCCTCATAATGGGACATTTTGAAGGCATCACGGAAAATGTTTACACAAAATTAACAGTTTAGCCTTGGCTGTCAGGAGTTATTCCTGTGACCGTTGCGCCTTTGCCACGGCAGGCGCAAAGCTGCGAATATCGTCTGCGGTAACGGATATTTCATTGTCCAACGTCATCCAGACTGGACGAAATTGCAATTTTAGATTGATCTCTTCGCCACGATTTGCAACGACACAGTTGTATTTTCCGTTCAACCGGTTTTCCCTATACATTCTGTTTCGGTCCGTTTCGTGGATACCAAGGCTGCCCTTTATGACGAAGAAAATGTACATTGTCGGTAATGGACCAATAAAAGAGGATTTGTCCGCCGATATCGACGGGTCTGACTTTGTTGTACGCTTCAACGAACCCAAGAGTTCCATTGGTATGTCCGGCACCAAGACGGACATACTTTTCATGTGCAATGCGGGTAAACCGATGCAGCGGCGACTGAACGATCCGCGCTTTATTGATTCCCCGATCGTCCGCGCGGCCAGCCAGATTGTCTTGGCCTATCATCCATTCATTATCGACCGTTATTTCCCGAAGCCGAATATCCTATCGCGCCTGAAAGGTCGCCGTTCTGACTGGACAATGGCAACGATCAGATCATTGGGCGGGGTAGGCAAGACAAACATTGTTCTGCCGGAGCAGTTCTATCTCGATGGCTGCCGGGAACTTGGACTGCCGGAATCCAAAATGGCCGAGGTTTTCCCAAGCACCGGTTTCTTCGGCATCTATTATATTCTCAACCATCCTGATTATGCGGGCTGGGACATATCAGTCTGCGGCTTCAGCTGGCAGGGATGGAAACGTCATGCCTGGGCGAATGAGCAGGAATGGGTAAGGAACAAGGTCGATAGAAAATTGTTATCTGTCATCGACTAATAAAAGTGAAGTCTCTCGGAARGAATGCAACATGACGGAACGACTCGACATCTACGTAGGGTGGGATTCACGCGAACCGATAGCCTATGAAGTGGCGAAAAGCACAATATTGAAACATGCATCGATTCCGGTTGGCGTCGAACCTATTGTACTTGAGAATCTGGTGAGCAAAAATGCCTACACGCGTGACATCGATCCGCTTGCATCGACCGAGTTCACCTATTCGCGTTTTTTCACGCCATGGCTCGCCAACTACAAGGGTTGGGCGCTGTTTTGTGACTGCGATTTCCTGTTCTTTTCCGATGTTGCCGATTTGCTGCAATATCGCGATCCGCAGAAGGCCGTTTACTGCGTAAAACATGATTACACGCCCAAGGAAGGCACGAAAATGGACGGAAAGGTCCAGACCAGCTATCCCCGGAAAAACTGGTCATCATTCATGCTTTTCAATTGCGAGCATCCTTCCGTTCGCAAACTCACGCCTGAGCTTATCAACCGGGAAAGCGGCGCCTATCTTCACCGGATGCAATGGGCTGCCGATGATGAGATTGGAGAAATTCCAACAGCTTGGAACTGGCTTGAGGGCTGGAACGAAAAGCCCGCAAGCGGAACGCCGAATGCGGTTCATTTCACCAATGGCGGACCTTGGTTTAAAGACTGGCAGGACGTCGAATATGGCGATGTCTGGCGTAAAGAAGCCTTGAAAATCGATCCCGATTTCAAACCAATCTGAGATAGTCATAACCCATCAAAATCCCGGCGTTTCCAGCGCCGGGATTTTTTATTTGCCCTTGAGAAGGCTGAAATTGACGGCTGCCAAATGCTCACATGCTGATTTCAGTTTCGCCTCAGCCTCATATAATTCTCCACTCAGCCATCTCTGATAAAAGCTGCGGTGTATCTGGTTCGAATTCTCCTGTGCGGGCAGGAGCAATCAACCGGGAAACGCGTCTGCTGAGCGGTTATCCGGAGAATATACTCAATGCTTTTTGCACTATCTGCCCGCGATTGGTTTGTGATTCTGGCCACCATAGGCGCCAGCCTCAGTGCCTTGAAAGCCGCCTGGCACTGGCACGCCTCTACCGAGATATTGACGAGGGACGAAGTCGCGGGCCTGTCTGACGGGCGAAATGTACTCGATGACGTGCTCGACATCGCCCTTGCACAGAGTTTGGCGAATGCAAAGGCAGCTCAGGCCGCCATCTTCGCTGCTCTATTTGCCGTTATTGTATTCGTTACATGCCTGTCCAGCTGACAATATCGAGCCCGGGTGCAATCCAGTACGAATGCTTTGCTCTTCGCGCATCAGAAGAGAGCCGTCACTTAATCGATTGACAATTTTCATCCCAGAAGCTGCAGTTGATACGACCATCCAAGATGGGCATAACAACCGGAACTATGGGAATCCAATGAATTTTCGGCAGCTTGAAGTTCTTCGCACATTGCTTGTCACGGGCTCCACGACAGCAACGGCGCGAGCCATGGGTCTCAGTCAGTCAGGCATCAGCCGGTTATTGCAACAACTTGAATCCGATCTGTCGATGCAGCTTTTTGCGCGGGACAAAGGCCGGTTGATCCCAACCCCGGAGGCTGAAAAGCTTGCTTATGATGCGGAACTTGTCCTTGCGGGAATAGACCGGTTCACCAATCTTGCGCAGGATTTGCGCAGCGGTGCGGTCGGGCCGGAATCCGTGCGCATAGCTCTGCCCAACAGCCTTGCAGATCAGTTCACCCCCGATCTTCTGGCAGCCTTCGACAAGGATTTTCCACGCGTACGCATTGAGACTTTCTTTGATACATCAATGGCTATCACGCGGCTTATCGAACAGCGCATCGTGGATTTTGGTTTCCTTCGCTATGAGGGGCAACAAAGTGCTGGTGTTGAGCTGGACGTGATCGTCAGTGGCCGCAAAGTGTGTGTCATTCCAGCTGGTCACCCCTTGGCTGATCTGGAGGTGATTACCCCAAAAGATCTGCGGAATATTCCATTGATCCTGACAGGTCGTAACCGGCCCAATCGCATGAAACTTGATGAAATTTTCCGGCGCGCCAGCGTCACGCAAACGGTCAAAATCGAAACACACAGCAACAACTCTGCATTTGCCTATGCGGCCCATGGTCTTGGTGTTACGATCATCAGCAGTTTCTTCGCCAATCTCACCAAGGACCCAAGAGTCGTGATCCGCCCGTTTGAGCCGGCGCTGCGGCAAAGCTTCGGCCTCGCCAAGGCAGCAGGCGTTCCGCTTTCCATTGCCGCTGAAGCGTTGAACAATCGGATGAAGGAAATGCTTCTTGCGGTGCAAGACGTCAAAATCTAAGCCTGCGGGCGCTATTCGACAGCACTCATGATCTCCCGCTGAAGATCCGCATCTTCATGCATAACACTATGACGTTTACTCATAATATTGCGCATACTTTCCACATATGCTCATAGTCCAGCACTCAATGGCCAGACAACCGCTGGATACATGCCATCGGTCAAAAGAGCAGAATGGGAACAACGTGATCAAATTTATACTCAGCCGAATGCTGATGGCTGTGCCCACGATTATCATTGTGGCAGTTGCAGTATTCACCCTTATACGCTTCATACCCGGCGATCCGGCCGCCCTTATGCTGGGGGACCTCGCTGACCCGCAACAGATCGCAGCATTACGTTCAACATTGGGTCTCGACCAGAGCATCCCCGTGCAGTTCATGATATGGGTCGGCCATCTGTTCCAAGGCGATTTTGGTAAATCCATTGTCACAGGCGAACCTGTCCTGCATCTCGTCTTGTCCCGGTTTTTCATCAGTGCCCAGATCGTCGTTCTTGCTGTTTTCATTGCAAGTGTGATCGCCGTTCCGGCGGGTGTTATTGCGGCATGGAAACAGAATAGTCTCACGGATCTTGCCCTCGTCGGTACGGCAACGGTTCTTTTGTCCATTCCGACATTCTGGCTTGGGCTTTTGCTGCTGCTCTTCTTTGGTCTGAAACTTAGTTGGGTGCCGGTGCTGGGCTACGTCTCCGTGACAACCGACTGGAAAGCAGGGCTCATCTACATGGCGCTTCCGGTTGCCACGCTTTTTATCCACGAGATGGGCGTCATCATCCGCATGGCTCGCGCCTCAACCCTTGAGGTCCTGCGTCTCGACTATATCACCCATGCGCGCGCCAAAGGGCTTTCCGAACAGGCTGTTCTCTGGCGTCATGCCTTCAAAAACGCTTTTGGTCCCACATGGACAATGATTGGCCTGATCCTCGGGAACCTGCTGGGCGGTATTGCAGTGATCGAAACTGTCTTCTCGATACCCGGCCTTGGCCGCTTGCTGGTCGACAGTATTTTCCAGCGCGACTACCCCGTCATTCAAGGCTGTCTTCTCCTCGTCGCCCTCGCCTATGTGCTGGTCAATCTCGTCATTGATCTTCTCTATCCACTCTTCGATCCGCGGGTGGTGGCAGAATGAAAAAGTTTACATTCAACGGCGTTATCGGCGGGACTATTATTGCCCTGCTGTTTGTGGTTGCCGCTATCGGAATGGTCTGGACGCCATTTGATCCGATGAAGCTCAGTTTTTCCGCGCGCCTTGCAGCCCCAAATGGATTGCATCTTTTGGGAACAGACGAGTTCGGCCGCGATGTTCTGAGCCGGTTGATAATTGGTGCGCAGGCCAGCGTCTGGATCGGCCTCGCAACGGTCTGTTTTGCGGTATTGTTCGGTACTCTAATCGGTCTGACCAGCGGATATCTGCGTGGCTGGGTGGACGGGATTATCATGGCATTCAACAATGCCCTTCTGGCATTTCCCGGCATTTTGCTGGCGCTCGGTCTCCTCGCGGTTTTCGGTGCCAACCAGTATGGCATCATCTTTGCGCTGGGCATCGCCTACACCCCCTCCATGGCACGTATTGTCCGTGGTGCCGTTTTATCCCTGCGTGAGCGGGAATTCATTGAAGCCTCGAAGGTTATGGGCAACAGCGAGATCTACACGATCCTTCGCCACATCCTTCCCAATTGTCTCGCACCGATCACCGTTCTTGCCACATCCATGTTTGGCTGGGCGATCCTTTCCGAAAGCGCCCTCAGCTTCCTCGGTCTTGGTGTGCCGCCACCCGCGCCAACCTGGGGCAATATGCTTGCAGCCGGTCGTCCGTTCATTGAGCAAGCCGCATGGCTCGGCTTCTTCCCGGGACTGTGCATCGCATTCACCCTTCTTGGCATCAACCTGCTTGGCGATGCCCTGCGCGACAAGCTTGATCCCCGCATGAGAGGTTTGAAATGAGCAGTCAGAACACCCTTCTCAGCGTTCGCGGGCTGACCCTTGAAGTCATCCACAATAATGGCGCAGTCGTCAAAAATGTCAGCTTCGACGTTTCATCCGGTGAGATCGTTGGTATTGTCGGTGAATCCGGATCGGGAAAAACCCTCGCAACTCGCTCCATCATTGGATTGATTGCGCCCGGTATCCGCCATACCAGCGGTTCAATCCTCTATAAGGGTCAGGATATCCTCAAGGCCGGTGATCGCGCGCTGCGGCGCTTGCGTGGTGGTGAAATCGGTGTCGTCTTTCAGGAACCGATGACTTCCCTCAATCCCTCGATGACCATTGGTCGCCAGCTGGAAGAGGGTCTTATTCTCCACACCAAACAAACATCCGAGCAGCGCCGCACCAATATCCTGCACATGCTGACCCGTGTGGGCTTGAAAGACCCGTCGGGCGCATTGACGGCCTATCCGCATGAGTTTTCCGGCGGCATGCGTCAGCGCATCATGCTTGCCTCGGTCATGCTTTTGAAGCCTGCCCTGCTGATTGCCGATGAACCCACAACGGCACTGGATGCCGTTGTTCAGCGCGACGTCATGGAACTCATGGTAGAACTGACGAAAGAACAGGGCACCGCAGTGCTTTTGATCAGCCACGATCTGCCGATGGTCGCGCGATACACCAATCGTTTTGTCGTGATGGAACGCGGTGTCGTTGTCGAACAAGGCACGACGGAGGAAATCCTGTCGGCTCCGAAACATCCCTATACACGCAAGCTTCTGTCTTCCCTGCCATTCCGGGGAGATGTCCGCTCGATTGACACCACTGCGGGGCCCATAGTTTCCGCGCGCGATATCGTCGTCGATTATCCGGGGCGCAAAAGCCTGTTCAAGAAAGGCGTTGCAAAGCGCGCCCTGCACGGCATCAGCATAGATATTCATCCCGGCGAGGTGGTGGCCCTGGTCGGTGGCTCGGGTTCGGGAAAAACCACTCTCGGCCGCACGATTGCGGGACTGGTCAAGGAGACAAGCGGCGAAATCCTGTTTCAGGGCAAGAGTCGCCGAAGTGACTGGTTTGATTACCGCATGAATTGCCAGATGGTCTTTCAGGACCCCTACTCATCGCTCGACCCGCGCATGACGATCATGGCTCTGGTCGAAGAAGCGCTCAGGCTCATCCCCGATCTGACAATGGCCGAGAAGAGACAACGCGCCGCCGAGACACTTGAAGAGGTTGGTCTCGATAAAGCATTTGCTGATCGTTATCCGCACCAGCTTTCCGGTGGCCAGCGGCAACGTGTTGCCATTGCGCGGGCGATTGCACGCCGCCCCAAATTCCTGATCGCGGACGAGCCCGTCTCAGCACTTGATGTCACCGTGCGCGCGCAGGTTCTCGACCTCTTTTCAAACCTGCAAAAACGGTATGGCTTTTCCTGTTTGTTCATCAGCCATGATCTGGGTGTCGTCGAGCAGATCGCCGATCGTGTCATCGTCATGCAGGACGGTGAGATCATCGAGCAGGGCGACCGGAACGCAATCTTCGATACGCCAAGGGAAGCCTATACCCGCAAGCTGCTTTCGGCCATTCCCGCGCTGGACCTCAACGACAATGGCGGCGTCAAACTCAAATGGCGGCTCGACGCCTGAACCAATGAAAAAGGGTGGAACATGAAGAAAATACTTCTCGCAGGAACAATCCTGATAACGACTGTTGGTCTGGCTCAGGCACGGGACATCAATATCGCGCAAAGTTCGGATATTCGCAGCAACATCCCCGGCGTTAATCGCGACGGCAATACGGACTCGGTCATCTTCCATCTGGTCGAAGGACTGGTTGGCTATACGGAAAACGGTGACGTAAAACCGCTTCTCGCGCAGTCCGTCAACGTATCACCCGATGGCCTGACCTATACATTCCCGCTGCGCGACAATGTGAAATTCCACAACGGCGATCCGCTGACGGCTGAAGATGTCGTATGGAACTGGAACCGCTATATGGCGGAGGACACAAAGTGGACTTGCCGTGCGGATTTTGATGGCAGCAGGACCGTTAAGGTCACTGGTATTGAAGCTGTCGATCCCCATACCGTTGCCATGAAGATTGCAGCACCCTCCGCTGTATTTCTCGGGCTCATGGCACGGCCCGAATGTGGCTATACCGGAATTATCAGCCCCAAATCGATAGCGGCTGATGGCAGTTTCGTGGCGCCTATTGGCACAGGACCATTCAAATGGGGTGAATGGAAGCGCGGCGAATATGTGCGGCTGGCAAAATTCGATGCCTATGTCTCACCACCAAACGATGGCAAACCCGATGGCATGGTCGGCTCCAAGCGGCCGCTGGTGGACGGGGTAAAATTCACAGCAGTTCCCGATGCTTCAACGGTTAAGGCCGGATTGCTCGCAGGTGCGCTTGATGCGGCTGAGGTACCCGCCGACCTCGTCCCGGAACTGAAGGACAGCGCGATACAGCTGATCATGAAGCGCAACAATGGCAAAAACCTTCTCTATATCCAGACCCGCGATCCCGTCCTGAGCAAGGTCGGCGTGCGCCGTGCCATGGCGGCAGCGCTTGATCTGGATGATCTGGTCGGAGCTGTTTCCAATGGCACAGGGACCGCGAATGCTTCCATGGTTTCGCTGGACTCAATCTACTATTCCGATGTTCAGAAAAAGCGGATTGCCACAGATCTCGATGCAGCGAAGAAAGAACTCGCGGATTCCGGCTATAAGGGTGAACCAATCAAGATCATCGCGAACAAGCGCGGCAATGTCCCAAGCTATCCGGTGGCTGTTGTTGCTCAGGCCATGATGGCACAGGTTGGCCTCAATGTGCAGATCGAAGTTCTCGATTATGCCACACAGGTCGACCGGCGCCGCAGCGGCAATTATCAGATTATCTCCCAGTCCGTCACGCCGCGTCTCGATCCGGCGCTGATGTACAGTTTCTATGTGGGCAACAAGGACAAGAACGCTTCGCTCATGTGGGATAATCCCAAGGCGATCGAACTCATGGATGCAGCTTACAAGGAAGCGGACCAGACCAAACGTCAGGCCATATTCGATCAGTTTCATGAACTCATGCTGCAGGAGGTTCCCGGCATCTTTCTTTATGATCTCATGGATCTGTGGGGCGCATCGAAAAAACTGCACGGCACACCCGTATGGCAGTCGAATGCACGCGTTTGGGAAGTATCGCTCGACGATTAATTCGAAGGTTTATTGCCGGGCATCCGTGTTCGGGCATTGAAGAACCAGAAGGAAGAAATGATGACGACCAAGCAAACTGTTGCGGCCATAGCCGCAGCTGTCGACCAGTTGCAGCCTGAATTTGCAGCTATGAGCGATGCTATCTGGGATTATGCGGAGCTGAGCTTTTCCGAGCACCAATCGGCACAGACGCAGATTTCCATGCTGGAAAAGCACGGCTTTCGCATTGAGCGCGAAATCGCCGATATTGAAACTGCCTTTATCGGCGAGTCGGGCGAGGGCAAGCCGATCATTGCCTTCCTCGGAGAGTTCGATGCACTTGCAGGGCTGAACCAGAAGGCAGGCATTGCCATCGAACAGCAGGAAAAAACCGGCGGCACCGGTCATGGATGCGGGCACAATCTGCTTGGCACGGGTTCAATGCTGGCCGCTGTCGCCCTCGCGAAACATCTGAAGGCAAACAATCTGTCAGGCACCATCCGCTATTATGGCTGTCCCGGCGAAGAGGGTGGATCGGGCAAGACATTCATGGCCCGCGCCGGAGCTTTTGATGATGTGGATACGGCGCTGACCTGGCACCCTGCCCCGTTCAACGGCGTGCGGTCCACCAACAATCTGGCGGTGCTGGAGATTTACTACCGTTTCAAGGGCATCGCCGCCCATGCATCAAATGGCGCGCATCTCGGTCGCAGCGCGCTTGACGCACTCGAACTGATGAATGTTGGTGTCAATTTCCTGCGTGAACACATGCCGCAGGATTGCCGTGTCCATTACGCCATCACCGATGCCGGCGGCAAAGCCGCCAATGTGGTTCAGTCGCGCACCGAAGCGCTTTACCTTGTTCGTGCGCCAGAATTACCGATTGCCCTCGACCTTGCCGCCCGCGTTGACCGGATTGCCAAGGGTGCGGCGATGATGACGGACACAGAGGTTGAAATCGTGTTTGACCGGGCAGCTACAAATCTTCTGCCCAACATCGCGCTTGAGAGCGCTATCCACGCCAATATGGTTGATTTGGGTCCAGTACCGTTTGACAATGCAGACATTGCCTTCGCGCAGGAGATACAGAACACACTGACGCCAGAAGCGGTCAAAAGCAGTGTCAGGCTTTACCAGATCAAAAAGGACGTATTCCTCAATGGCAAGGTCGATGGATCAAGCCCGCTGCATCTCGGCTTACGCGACTTCGAAGGCGAATCGCATTTCCGCGCCGGTTCAACCGATGTCGGTGACGTAAGCTGGATCACGCCTACGGCCCAGTGCTGGGCTCCGGCATGGGCAATCGGTACCGCACCACACACATGGCAGGTGGTCGCTCAAGGCAAAAGCCCAGCGGCACACAAGGCTCTTGTTCATGCCGCAAAATCTCTGGCCGCTACGGGTCTTGATCTCATTCTCAATCCCGATCTTCTGGCTCAGGCAAAGGCAGAATGGCGGGAAAAAACCGAGGGTCGCCCCTATCAATGCCCTATTCCAGCGCATATAGGCCCAAAGATCGGTAGACCCTAGACTTTACCGCAAGCCATGACTATCTAGCCAGTTACACCCAGTAACCTCTGACGGCAGCTATCACATTGCTCTGGAAGTTATGGCATATTTGCCGTAGAGGTTCTGGCGCAACGAGGCCCGAAGGCCTTGTTGGAGGCAAGATTATTATACCGCCCCACCTCGGCATAAAAGATCGTGAACTTGAATGCCTGCAGCCAACATAGCCGCCGAAGCGCCCGGAGCCATTGCAACACTTCTGAGCTTTGGTCTCGTCGGCTTTGGATCACTGGCACTCCTTGAAAAATTCATCCCCGTTATCCCGTCTTACGTGCTTTTCATGCTTTTGGGCATGACTGTGCCGGATAGCGGCGGGCTGGGACTGGCTATTCTCGTTACCACAATAGGGTCTGCGGTCGGGGCGTTGGGCTGGTTTTCCCTTGGCTGGCTGCTTGGGCCAACAAGGGCCGAAGGGATCGTCGCGCGCTACGGCAAATATGTTTTCCTGAAGCCCGCCTTCTACGAACGTCTGACAAACTCCTATCGCAGCAATCATTTCTGGGTAACGCTGACGGGACAGATTATCCCTACAGTCCGGATCTATCTTGCCCTGCCCGCTGGAGTCCTTCGGCTTGATCCCCGTTCATTCACTGTGGCAACGACGGTTGGCACTTTCCTTTGGAATACGCCATTCCTGTGCCTGGGTTATGCACTGCGGGGCACCCCCTATGATCCAATTCACGTTGGATTCTGGGCGTCAATAATTCTGTTCGTTGCTGAAGGTTCGGTCATTCTGTTTTTCAGCCTGCGCCGCAAACGTCTGGCTCGACAGAGCTAGAAACTTTTCTGAAGCCGATGCCACTTTGATTGCAGGATAAACCACAGATCCGGCATGATCCCCAGCGCGTGCTCTATACGCACGGCAATATCGAGCGTTATCGGATGCTGTCCGCCGATGATCGCCTCAATGGTCTCCACCGGGATTTCCGCGAGCAGGGCAAAATTCTCGCGGGATAGCCCGTGCGCACTGATGCAAACGGCGAGATGCTCGCCGGGATGTACGGCCCAATGCGGGTTCCATTGATCTGCTGTCGAGTGCATTTCCCATCACCGATTCAGTTTCGCTTCGGTGAGAGATTCGTACCAGTTACTCATGTCAGGCCCATGTAAAAAACATGGCCTGAAAGTGGCAGTCTGCTAACAAATGTTTCTCCGAAAACACTTCTGAATCGAAAGAACCGCCAATAAATCTTGTGCACAGATTTTGAGCAATAACATAATTGCTCAAAATACCATCTTGACGTTGTTTCAAAAATGCCGTCGACTGAACCAATCCAACAATTGGTCCGAACCAATCACACATGGCAAGCAATCAGTCCCAGGAGAATTCCAACTACGCGCTTGATCGACTGCGCCATCTTCTGATGTCGGAAGCATTCGAAAAAGATGGCAAACTACCGACAGAGCGGGCGCTTTCTGAGTCCCTTGGCGTCAGCCGTCGTTCGGTCCGCCGCGCGCTTGAGGTATTGGAAGCCGAAGGCCAGATATGGCGCCGTCAGGGTCATGGGACGTTTGCCGGGCGCAAACCCGATGGCTGGGGAGAACATGTCGGCACAATTATCGCCGGTACCGATTTCATGGAAATCATGGAAGTTCGGCTGAGGATAGAACCTCAATTGGCACAGCTGGCCGCAATGCGCGCCAAGGCTTCTGAAATCGCTCGTATGCGGGAGCTGGCGCTGAAATCAAGCGAAAGTCAGGACCCAGACTCGCATGAGCTATGGGACGGCGCATTACACCGGCAAATCGCCCAGAGCGCTGGCAATCAGTTTTTCCTGACTATCTTTGATGTGATCAACCGGGTGCGTTCTGATGAAGCATGGCAAGTCATCCGTGAACGTGCGCGCAGCGGAAACAACTCCGGATCAAAGTCTTACGCCCAGCATTCAATCATCATTGACGCCATTGAAGCCCGTGACCCGCTGAAAGCCGGTGAAGCGATGCGTCAGCATTTGTTGATGCTGCAGGAGTGGCTGATCCGGTTGACTTCAATGGATGGAGCCGAAACGGACCAAACCGGCAAAGCGCCCTAACGCATACCATTACGACGTGACGATAAGGACCGGAGCATAACCGGCCATCAATACGGAACAAACAAGCGGATTTCACCGCTCTGACAAAAGAGGAGAACTTCGATGAAAAAGGCAAGGCTTCTTGCAACCCTGGTCGCAGGCATTCTTATCGCTGCCCCCGCTAGCGCCGCTGACTTGCGTATCGGCCTTCAGGACGATGCCGATGTGCTCGACCCCGCGCAGTCGCGCACCTTCGTTGGCCGCATTGTCTATACGGCATTGTGCGACAAGCTGGTGGATGTAAGCCCCACGCTTGAGATCGTGCCGCAACTGGCAACGGATTGGAAATGGTCGGATGATGGTTCTGAATTGACCATGAACCTGCGAAAGGATGTGGTCTTTCATGATGAGACGCCGTTCAATGCAGCGGCTGTCGTTGCCAATATCCAGCGATCGCAGACCTTGCCGGAGTCTCGCCGCAAGAGCGAACTCTCTTCGGTAAAGAGCGTCGAGGCAACAGGTGATTATCAGGTCAAATTCACGCTGAAAAGTCCGGACGCCTCCCTGCTCGCGCAGCTGACGGATCGCAGCGGCATGATGGTTTCGCCGACAGCGGCCAAGGAACTCGGCGCTAATTTCGGCAATAAGCCGGTTTGCTCAGGTCCGTTCAAATTTGTCGAGCGGGTCCAGCAGGATCGTATCGTGCTGGAGAAATTCGCGCATTACTGGAATGCGGCCAATATATTCATCGACAAGGTAACTTTCTTGCCAATCCCCGACTCGACCGTTCGGCTTGCCAACCTGCAGTCGGGTGACCTTGATATGCTGGAACGGCTTGCCGCCACGGATGCCGCAGCCGTGAAAGCGAGTTCAAATCTGACCTATGCCGATGCCATTGGCGTTGGATATCTAGCCCTCTATACCAACATCGCCAATGGCCCGCGTGCCGACAATCCCTTCGGCAAGGACAAGCGGTTGCGGCAAGCGTTCTCTCTGGCCATTGATCGCGAAGCGGTCAATCAGGTTGTCTATGAAGGCACATCCGTTGCCGGCAATCAGCCCTTTCCGCCAAACAGCCCTTGGTATGACAAGGACATTCCCGTCCCCGCTCGCGACGTGGACAAAGCCAAGGCATTGATGAAGGAGGCTGGCTTTGAGACACTCGATATCGATCTGCAGATTGCAAACAACCCCGTACAAATGCAGATGATGCAGATCATCCAGTCGATGGTTGCCGAAGCCGGATTCAACGTCAAATTGAGGACGACGGAATTCGCGACGCTTTTGTCCGAGCAGACAGCGGGCAATTATCAGCTTGGCCGCTCCGACTGGTCGGGTCGCGTCGACCCTGATGGCAATCTACATCAGTTTGTCACATGCAAGGGCGGTATCAACGATACCAAATACTGCAACCCCGAAGTGGACACGCTTCTCAACGATGCGCGCGCCTCAACTGATAATGCGGTGCGCAAGCAGAAGTACGATGCAGCGGCACAAATTCTCAATGATGACCTGCCCATCATCTATCTTGGCCATCAGGCATGGATTTGGGCACTCAAGAAGAATGTGACGGGCTTTGTGCCCTCCCCCGACGGCATGATCCGCCTGCAGGGTGTCAAGAAGAGCTAACGAAACAGCGATGGGCAAAGCTGCGGGTTTTGCAGCTTTGCCGCAACGCGACACGTCAGGATTTTCAGGCCATGTATACTTACATCGGGAAGCGGCTATTGCTGGCCATACCGACACTGATCATCATTTCGATCTTTGCGTTCTCCCTGCAAAAGCTGTTGCCGGGGGATCCGATCCTTGCCATGGCAGGAGAGGAGCGCGATCCGCAGGTACTGGAATTCCTGCGCGACAAATATCGTCTGAATGACCCTGTCATCTTCCAGTATTTCTATTGGATCGGTTCTGTCCTCCAGGGTGATTTCGGCATATCACTGCGCACCAATCAGCCGGTTCTGTCACTCATTGCCGAAAAACTTCCTGTGACCGTTCAACTGGCCATCATGGCCATGAGTTTTGCCTTCGCCATCGGCGTTCCCATCGGAATATTGGCTGCGGTCAAGAAGAACACCGTAGTCGATTACATCGCCAACATCGTTGCTTTATCCGGTCTCTCCGTCCCCAATTTCTGGATGGGTATTATGCTCATTCTGCTCGTCTCGGTGAAACTTGGCTGGCTTCCGGCATCGGGTTACGAACCATTCTTCAGGGACCCGGTGCGATCCCTGCAAACCATGATCATGCCAGCCTTCGTTCTCGGACTGGCACTGGCAGCGACACTCATGCGCCATACGCGATCGTCCATGCTGACCGTGCTGGGTGCCGATTACATCCGCACAGCCCGCGCCAAAGGCGTTTCGGAGCGCTCGGTCATTCTCAGCCACACGTTCCGTAATGCGCTTCTTCCGATCATCACAATGACTGCTCTGCTCTTTGGCGAACTTCTGGCGGGCGCCGTGCTGACAGAACAGATTTTCACCATTCCCGGCTTCGGCAAACTCATCGTCGACGCTGTTTTCAACCGTGACTACGCGGTTGTGCAAGGCGTCGTGCTGTGCACGGGGGCAGGCTTTATCCTGATGAACCTCGTTGCAGATGTGCTCTCCCTCCTCCTCAACCCAAGAATGAGGGCAGCGCTATGACCATGCCGCAAACAATGCCGATGGCACCACAGCAAAGCCGCTCAAACAACCGGGCATGGAAAAAACTGAAGGCCAACAAAAGCGCCCTTGCCGGTCTCATCATCATCAGCATCTTCCTGATCCTTGCGCTCGCCGCACCTCTGTTGCCCATGGCCGATCCCGTCGCTACGAGTTGGTCTGCAATTCGCAAGGCTCCCTCCGCTGCGCATTGGCTAGGCACCGATGATATCGGCCGGGATATTCTCTCTCGCATGATCTGGGGCGCACGCGCCTCGCTGATGGCCGGTGTGTTTTCCGTGGGAATAGCTGTTGCTGTCGGCGTTCCGCTCGGGCTCATTGCCGGCTACTTCGGCGGTTGGATCGACATTGTCATTTCGCGCATTACCGAGGCATTTCTGGCCATGCCGTTCCTCATCACGGCCATTGCCTTGGCTGCCTTTCTTGGACCGAGCCTTGGCAATGCGATGATTGCCATTGGCTTTTCCGCCATGCCGCTTTTTGTACGTTTGACGCGCGGGCAGGTCCTGACAGTAAAAACCGAGGATTATGTGGAAGGCGCACGCTCTGTCGGGCTCAGCCACTACAGGATCATCACCCGTTACATTCTGCCGAACGTGTTCTCCCCGCTGCTCGTCCAGGCCAGCCTTACTATCGCCACTGCAATTATCGCCGAGGCCAGTCTCTCCTTCCTTGGGCTCGGTCAGCAGCCTCCCGCTCCCAGCTGGGGCTCGATGCTCAATGTGGCAAAGAACTTCCTGTCCCAGGCTCCATGGATGGCCATGTGGCCGGGCGCTGCAATTTTTCTTGTCGTTATCGGCTTCAACCTACTTGGCGATGGATTGCGCGACGCCCTCGACCCGCGCGAAGCATAATTCTGAAAGGACAATTCAATGACCCGTTTTACCACCCGGCCCGAAATTCTAGGAACTTTTGGGGTTGTCGCGTCGACACACTGGATCGCCACAGCAGTCGGTATGAGCATTCTTGAAAAGGGCGGCAATGCCTTTGACGCGGCCGTCGCAACAGGCATGGTCTTGCAGGTGGTGGAACCGCATCTGAATGGCGCAGGCGGCGATATGCCTGCGATCTTCTACTCAAAGAAGAAGGACAAGGTAGAGGTCATTTGTGCGCAGGGACCTGCGCCGGCGGGCGCGACGATCGAACATTACAAGCGCGAGGGGTTGGATCTGATCCCCGGCGATGGCCTTCTGGCAACGGTGATACCCGGCGCATTTGATGGCTGGATGCTCATGCTTCGAGACTATGGCACGATGTCGGTCCGCGATGTACTGGAACCCGCAATCTATTACGCCGAGAATGGCCATCCCGTTTTGCCGCGCGTATCGGATACCATCAGCGGGTTGGGCGAATTCTTCCGCAAAGAGTGGCCCACATCCTTTGCAACATGGTTGCCCGGCGGGAGTGCTCCTGCACCGCATTCGAATTTCAAAAATCCTGTGCTTGCCGCAACATGGCAACGCATTGTGGCTGAGGCCGAAAGCAGGAATGGCCGCGAAAATCAGATCGAGGCGGCGCGCGATGCATTCTATCGCGGTTTTGTTGCCGAGAAGATTGCTGACTATCTGCAAAGCGCCGAGGTCATGGATGCCAGCGGCAACCGCCACAAAGGCGTACTGACCGCTGACGATTTGGCAAACTGGCACGCGACAGTGGAAGCACCGCAAACCTATGATTATCATGGCTGGACAGTCGCCAAAACGGGGCCATGGGGTCAAGGGCCCGTGCTGCTGCAATCGCTTGCCCTCTTGAAGGGCTTTGATATCGCCGCGATGGACCCGAACAGCGCAGAATTCGTTCACACTGTGGTCGAAGCCCTGAAACTCGCCTATGCGGATCGCGAGGTCTATTACGGTGATCCAAATCATTGCGATGTGCCGATAGAGCATCTTCTGTCTGACACCTATGCCCACGAACGCCGCAAATTGATAACAGCGCAGGCTTCCCACGAGCTTCGACCGGGGAAAATCTCCGGCTTTGAGACGCAGTATGATCTCACCATGCAGATGTTGAAGGGCATGGGAGACGGCGCGGTCTATGAGCCAACCATGTCGCACCTTTCGGAGAAACGTGGTGACACAGTTCATATCGATGTGATCGACCGTGACGGCAATATGGTGTCGGTCACTCCATCAGGCGGCTGGCTCCAGTCATCACCAATCATTCCCGAGCTTGGCTTCTGTCTCAATTCGCGCGCGCAGATGTTCTGGTTGCAGGAGGGATTGCCGACATCGCTCGCTCCGGGCAAGCGCCCGCGCACGACACTGACGCCGACTATCGCGCTTTTTGAAGGGCGACCAACAATGGCCTTCGGCACGCCCGGCGGCGACCAGCAGGACCAATGGCAATTGCCGTTTTTCCTGCGCCACGTTCATCACGGCCTGAACCTGCAGGAAGCAATCGACCAGCCATTGTTCCATACAACGCACTTTCCAAGTTCTTTCTATCCAAGGACAGGAGAGCCGGGAAACATCACCATCGAAACCAGCATCGGCATAGAGGTGTTAAACGCACTGCGCCAGAAAGGACATGTAATCACCGCCGCCGACCCATGGTCCGTTGGTCGTCTGACGGCAGCAAAACGCGACGCTGACGGGTTGCTACGGGCAGCGGCAACACCGCGCCTGATGCAAGCCTATGCGATAGGGCGATAGCCAGATGAAGGTGAACGCTGTGACAGCTCCCGAAACGGACCACGCATCAATAGCCACCGCTGCCAATCCGGTGCTGGCTGTCGAAGGGCTGACCACGTCCTTTCTCGTTGACGGCACGTGGAAAAGCGTGGTGCGCGATG
This sequence comes from Phyllobacterium sp. TAF24, assembly GCF_052113785.1. Lineage (NCBI taxonomy): Bacteria > Pseudomonadati > Pseudomonadota > Alphaproteobacteria > Hyphomicrobiales > Phyllobacteriaceae > Phyllobacterium > Phyllobacterium sp. TAF24. Next base: position 121,594 of record NZ_JBFRDN010000003.1, read on the forward strand.
TCTCTTTCAAAGTCATGCCGGGAGAAACCGTCGCTATTGTTGGCGAATCCGGTTCGGGCAAGAGCGTCACGTCACTTTCTGTCATGCGCCTTCTGGCAAAAGCATCCAGTCGCATTGAAGGTAGCATTGTCCTCAACGGCAAAGACCTTCTTGCGCTGTCTGACAGGCAGATGCGGGATGTTCGCGGCAATGATATTGCAATGATCTTTCAGGAGCCGATGACCAGCCTCAATCCGATTTTCACCATCGGACGGCAGATATCCGAGGCATTGACCTGTCACAGCACCATTTCACAAACGGAAGCGCGCGCCGAGACAATACGTCTCTTGGAAAAAGTGCGCATACCGAATGCTGCTGCCCGCTTCGATGAATATCCGCACCAATTCTCCGGCGGTATGCGCCAGCGCGTTATGATAGCAATGGCGCTTGCAAGTCGGCCGAAGCTTTTGATTGCCGACGAACCGACAACTGCATTGGATGTCACCATTCAGGGACAGATTCTTGATCTGATCAAGGTCMTGCAGGAAGAGGAAGGCATGGCCGTCCTTTTCATTACCCACGACATGGGCGTGGTCGCCGAGGTCTCGGATCGCACTATTGTGATGTATCGCGGTGAGGCCGTCGAAAGTGGCCCTACTGCCGATATTTTCCATCACGGCAAGCATCCCTATACGAGAGCGCTGCTTGCAGCCGTGCCCCGCCTCGGCTCCATGAAGGATCGGCACTGGCCCTTGCGCTTTCCGATTGTCGATATCAAAACCGGGCAATCGACCGTTCCGGTCGAGGTAGCCGATACGGTCGATAGACGCAAAACGCCGATCCTCGAAGTCAAGAATCTGACCACGCGATTCGATATTCGTTCGGGTCTGTTCTCGCGGAAAACTGGCGCCATCCATGCGGTGGAGAACGTATCGTTTGACCTGTTCCAGGGTGAAACCCTATCGCTGGTCGGCGAGTCCGGCTGCGGGAAATCCACCACAGGCCGATCTATCACCCGTCTCGTGCAGCCCAATAGCGGTGAGGTTCTTCTGGACGGATATAATGTCCTTGCCCTTGATCCGATTGCCCTGCGCAATATGCGCAAAAGTATCCAGATGATTTTTCAGGACCCTTTTGCCAGCCTCAACCCGCGTATGAGTGTCGGCGCAACGATTGCAGAGCCGTTCATCGCTCACCGTCTCGGGACACAGAAGCAGGCTCGCGAAAAGGCTATAGACTTACTTGAACGGGTTGGTCTGACGGCCGATATGTTCACCCGCTATCCGCATGAGTTTTCCGGCGGCCAGCGCCAGCGCATTGCCATTGCCCGCGCCCTCTCCCTTGATCCCAAGGTCATCGTCGCAGATGAGTCCGTTTCAGCGCTCGACGTGTCGATCAAGGCGCAGGTGGTCAACCTACTCCTCGACCTCCAGCAGAATTTCAATCTGTCATTTCTGTTCATCTCGCATGATATGGCCGTTGTCGAACGGGTGAGCCATCGTGTGGCCGTCATGTATCTTGGCGAAATCGTCGAGATCGGTCCGCGCGCCGCGGTTTTCGATAATCCGCAACATGCCTATACGAAAACCCTGATGAATGCCGTTCCTGTGCCCGACCCGGCGCGCCGGGCAATCAGGCGCAATGCCACAATCAATGAATTGAAAAGCCCGGTGCGACCCGTGGGGTATGAATCGCCGCAGCGCGAATATCTGGAGGTGACGAAAGGACACTTTGTTCAGAGATAATCGTGGCCGGCGCGCGGTGTCGAACCCCAACCCGCTAAACACCTGCCCCAATCTTCGCCTACTCCAAATCTTCCTGACTGAAGGCTTCTGTAACGTGAAGGTCTGTCGTTTCCAGACGACCTGGGCCGAGGTTTACGAACTTGTGAGGAACATAAGCAGGACCGAACAAAATCTGACCGGCTTTCGCTTCTATCCCCTGCTCGCCAATTGTAAACAATGCACGCCCCTCCCGAACGATGAAAACTTCATCATATGGATGCCGATGGAGTTTCGGACCGTGGCCGATTTTATCGGTGGTGTAGAACATCACCGACACACCAGTGCCAAAGCGCATCCCTTCAAATTCGCCCTGCCATACATCTGGCTCCTCAGCCCATTGGTCACGATCAAGCACCATAGCCTTCTTTTGCATCAATTAACCTCTCATCACCGCCCGCTAATTATTGTCGGCCATGTTTTAATATAATCTATGTTCAACGCAGTAATTCATTGGCAATCATTGCCGCCACCCATTTCGGAGCGTGGACCTTTAGCAGCTGAATGCTTGAAAAGGATATCCCTAAGATACTTTATTGTTTTTATTGAGTAATTTTATCAATTCGGCAATGAAGATTGGTTTAGATACTACAGCATGGACTTTATCCATGATTTGGGAGGCTTAAATGCAGAGAAATCATAGCATATTTATGCTGTTGTGTGGATAAAATGCCTGCGCTTAAACCGATCTTCGTATTGTTTCGTTGACCCTAACCCAAATCGCTCCCCCTCCCCTCTTCCCATAGCGGCTCGGTAAAGGCGGATAAGCCAATACGTTATCGCCATTGTAAGTCCGCTGGCGATTGCTAGACTCCCCGCCATGATCAAATCATCCACAACCAGCTTGCTTGGCTATGCCCGCGTATCGACAGACGATCAGGCCAACGATGCCCAGATGATCGAATTGAAGGCTGCGGGTTGCACCACGATCTTTGAGGAGCACGGCTCCGGTGCATCGCGGGCTCGCCCGGTTCTTGCCCGCCTCCTGCGCGAGATCGGACCGGGTGATGTTCTAATCGTTGTTCGGCTCGACCGGCTGGCTCGTTCAGTGAGCCACCTGCTCGCGGTCATCGAACAGCTCGAAGAAAAGGGCGCTCACTTTCGTTCACTGCACGATCCGATCGACACCTCGACACCGCAAGGCATGTTCTCCCTGCAGGTGCTTGGCGCGGTGGCTCAGCTGGAACGCGCGCTGATTTCGGAACGCACCAAAGCTGGCATTAACGCCGCCCGCGCACGCGGCAAACTTCCCGGCAATCCCGGCTTGCGTGAGAAACGCCCCGAGGCGCTCGCCATCCTTTCGAAGGCGCGAAAGCGTGGGCATCTGGCTGATCTCGTCGCAGCCATGCCATCCTGGCTTCCAATCGTGCAACGCATGCGCCCTGAACATCCATGGGAGGACGTTGCGCGTAGCATACAGCACCAGACGGGACAGAAGTGGAATGTTGATCGCCTGCGCCGATCCGTGAGGCTTCTGGTGACTGAAGGGCTTGCCGATACCAGATTGATAACCCCCTCCCCTCGCCGCACACCAGAAGACCGATTGCTGATGCTTGTAACCGGTATCGCAAATGCCAACCCGGATTTGACGCTTCGGGAAATTGCCAGCCAGCTTGAAGCCATGCATGAGCGCACGTCACGCGGCGCTTCGCGGTGGGCCGCGTCATCCGTCAAGAACCTTCTGGACAGAGCCAGAAAACTTGGGCTTGTTTCTTCTTGAAATGCTGTGGCGTCATCGCTCGTCTAGGCAGAAAACAAATTGACGACAAAGATAAACCGGAGACGGTCCACCGCTCCGGTTTGATGTTAATCTCGGCAAGAACGATAGACGCTGTGCCCTGCCCTAGCCAACCACGACGGTCGCCTTGCCTGACACGCGACTGTACAGGTCAATAATGTCCTGATTGATCAACCGCACGCAGCCAGACGACATCGACTGACCGATCGACCACCATTCGGGTGAACCATGAATACGATAGCCCGTATCAGCGCCGTCCTTGTAGATATAGAGCGCGCGTGCTCCCAGCGGGTTCTGCGGTCCCGGCTCCATACCATTCTGATACTGCACGAGTTCAGGCTTGCGCTGGATCATTTCGCGTGGTGGCGTCCAGCGCGGCCATTCCTTCTTATATTGGATGTTGGCGCGGCCACTCCATAGGAAGCCGGCCTTGCCGATGCCGACGCCATAACGAATAGCATCACCACCCGGTTGCACCAGATAGAGGAAGCGTTCCTGCAGCCGCACAACGATTGTTCCCGGCTGCTCGCCTGTCGGATCAACGACGATCTGACGACGGAATTGCGCCGGTACTTTTTGATATGGAATAGCCGGAAGCGAATAGGGCCCCTCCTGCACTGCCGCATACATTACGTCAGGGACCGTCACGGATTTATCAATACTGATTTGCGGACGAATACTACCTGTTGACGTAGTGTCGACACCCATATCCGGAAGTTCGAATGTCTGTGAACAGCCCGACAGACCAAGGACGGCAAGTGAACCTGCGCCTAGCAAAAGATGACGGCGGGAAATGGCTGGGGTCTGCAGACTGTTGATGACTGCCTGATTACGCTTGGACAACTCGGTACTCGCTTACAACTGTGGCAATTGGATAAAACTCTATGGAAATGTGGTTTATAAAGAGTGAATCGGAACCGGACCATTTTAACCATAATGCTTGTGATGGAATCATGCGCGCAGTTGACAGCTGTCAACTCGCATTGGAAACGCAATTTACTCGACATGTCAGCACCGCTCGAATTGTAGGATGAACTGCTCGTGAGACAGGAATCCAAGTTCCGCGCTGATCGTCATGCGGTCATCAGAATTGTTCGACCAGCGACCCCGATAGATTGACCTACACCACCCGCCTTAAAAGGCCAGCTCTGGCTCTTCCCGACATCCGAGTTGACAGCTGTCAACTTTATAAAAAATGAGATGCGGCTTCTCCACCGCGCCTCAATATCCTCATCACCCCGTCAAGCAGCCGAAGCGACCGCAGACGGATCAATGATATCTATCGTTGTCGTGCTGTCAAAGCGGCTTTGATCAAGAATGCCCTGACGCTTGGCAACAATCGTCGGGATCAAAGCCTGCCCTGCAACATTCACCGCCGTGCGACCCATGTCGAGGATTGGATCAACAGCAAGCAAAAGACCAACACCCTGCAAAGGCAGACCCAATGTCGAGAGTGTCAGTGTCAGCATAACGATAGCGCCAGTGAGACCAGCAGTTGCGGCTGAACCAATTACCGAGACAAAAGCAATCAGAACATATTCCTGCATACCCAGTGGCACGTTATAGAACTGCGCAACAAAAATTGCCGCGATAGCCGGATAGATTGCAGCGCAGCCATCCATCTTTGTCGTAGCACCCAGTGGAACCGCAAAAGCAGCGTATTCACGCGGAACACCCAAATTGCCCTCAGTGACTGCTTCCGTCACGGGCAGTGTTCCGATGGATGAACGCGATACAAAACCAAGCTGTATTGCGGGCCAGGCACCGGCGAAAAATCTTGCCGGGTTAAGACCGTTCGCCAAAAGCACGATCGGATAGACAATGAAGAGGACCAGACCCAGCCCGATGTAAACCGCTGCAGAAAACCATCCAAGTTGGGCCAGCGTTTCCCAACCATATTGTGCAACCGCGTTTCCCAAAAGTCCGACAGTGCCAATCGGCGTCAAGCGAATAACCCACCACAGGATCTTTCGCACGACCGCCAGCAGCGCCTTGTTGAATTCCAGAAACGGGTCGGCTACGGCGCCAACGCGCAGCGCGGCAACGCCCACGACAATCGAAATGATGACAATTTGCAGCACGTTGAAGGACAGGTAAGTGCTCGCGCTCCCATCGGAGACTTTTGTCGATGCCTGCAGGCCCAGCATATTGGACGGCACAAGCCCCTTCAAAAAGTCCAGCCATGAACCCGTCGAGGAAGGAACCGCAGCCGCAGTAGCAAGAACAGCGGAATTGATTCCCGGCTGAATAATGAGCCCAAGGCCGATGCCGATAACCACTGCGACAAGCGCCGTTATGGCGAACCATAGCAAAGTCTGCCAGACGAGCGCGGCCGCATTGTTCAGGGCACGCAGATTGCTGATGCTCGCAACAATGGCGGTAAAGATTAAAGGCGGCACGAGAGCCCGCAGCAATTGCACGAATATGGAGCCAACCGTTTGCAGCGTGACGGCGAGCCAGTTCGCATTGCCGGCAACATCTTTCCCTATATCACGCGCGATAAGGCCCAGAATAAGCCCGGCAATCATGGCAAGCGTTACCTGAAACCCGAACGAACGATAGAATGGTTTTGGGTTGGCGGATGAAGAACCAGGCGATGTTTTGGTCATTTCGATAATCTCGCTGAGGGAAACACTTTGAAAACAGCCGCGCCCGCGACTCGTCAGAAGACAGCCAGCCTACCACCAACAATAGATCGCCAAGAACAACCAATTCCCGAATTCTATTGCTATTCAACTATTTCTTTTCAGAATTCTGTCATCGCAAGCACAGGAATGCCTCCGTACTAAAGTCGTATTTACGCGTCGGGAATGTTCAAGTAGCAATACAACCTAAGCTTACATACCAATATTTTTCTATCATACCTTGCAATTTTGCCCTGTACGCCAATTTCAATCACGTCTCAATTTTCAGCCTGGAATTGAAGCAATGTTCGATAAATTTACGGATAGCTATCCGCTCCGCAAATCTGTTCTACACGGTCCGACACAGCCTGCGACCATAGAACCGCTGCCGCAATTTCGCAGCGCTGAATTCTTCCATCTCCCCCTCGATAGGGTGCATAATCTCAAAGAAACTCAAGTCATCTCTGGTTCGACCTACAATCCAATCGACGTTAAATCGAATGGCTTGACGGACCAGCTTTTCTACATCTTTGTCATGAGTGGTCTTGTCGAAAGCCACAATATCCAGACCCATATATCAACCGTGCTACGAGCGGGGGCGGCTGGCACCATCACCAACCATGCGTCTACAATACTCAAACTGGGACGAGGGTGTCGTTGGCTGGCGTTCCGGGTGCCGCTTTCTCTCGTGCGAAGCCAGTTTGGGATATGGTCGAGAAAGTTTTGCTTTCAGACCCCCAAATTTTCTACTGTTCCTGACTTTCACGATCATCCGGTGTCCGGTCTTTATCAAACACTGGAACTTCTGCTTGTCAAAAGAGGGGAGGGGGAGAAACCCCTGTTGGATGCGAGCTATGAGCAACTGCTCATGGCACAGCTCTATGCAATGGCTCCGCATAATCTTAATGGCGGAAATGCCAGCTTTCAGCCCCCTTGTCCGCGGCAACTCCGTTATGCCGAGGATTTCATGCGCAACAATCTCTATGTCTCAATAGCAATTAACGACATAGCCCGCGCAGCAGGTTGCAGCACGAGAACCTTGCAACGCATATTCAGACACTTTCGCGATGCGACCCCCATCCAAATTCTATGCCGTTATCGAATTGCAGCAGCGCACGACCTCATGGTCAGCGGCAAGGCGAGAACGGTGACTGATGTGGCGGCCAATCTACAATTTTCAAATCCGGCGCGCTTTGCCGTCATGTACCGCGAAGCCTACGGTCAAAAGCCATCAACTGTCATCAGGTCCTATAACGCGCAATGAAATACAACGAGCGTGCCGCGCAAGCGCTCAAGACCAACCGGCGAATTAAATTTCCCGTCGGATATTTCGGCAACGCCCTTCAACTGCGCAGCATCCACCATTTTTTAATCACGAAAGCATTTTCAGAAGGAACACGACCATGGCGAAGGAACCAAAGATACAGCCGATTAAGCTGGATTTGGGCGGAAGAGGCACTCTTACGATTGATGGCGAGCACGTCACTTCAAATGGGCTGATTAATGTTGGCGCGCTTCATAGCGCGACGGTTGATTTGATCAACGGAGCGCAACTTACGGTAAATTCGACGGCTCTTGGCATCAAGGCGCTTACAAACATCACCTATGGGGTAGGTGAACACTGCCAACTCGTACTAAAGGAGCCAAGTATAAATGTCGAAATTTCACACGCAACAACTATCGATTTCAGCAAATCTGAAGGCACTGGATTTCTGGAATACAAGCCCAGTGACGTACTGACGTTAAAAGCGGCCAGCCCTATTAAGCTCATCAATCTTCATGAAGGTGACACAATCAAGGTTGATGGCGCAACTTCAGCCAAGCTTGATGGCAAAGATCTCGTTTTTCGCACCCCAGGGCTGCTCGGTCTTGGAGGAACGGTCAAGTTTGCTATCGATCCGGATGCAACTTTTGCATTTGTCCGGGATGGCAAGGACGGTGAAATCACCATTAAAACGCCCTGCTTTCTCTCGGGTACACTCATAGCAACACCTTTGGGGGAGGTTCCGGTAGAAAAGCTTGGAAAAGGTGATCTTGTCTATACGATGAATGGCAATGCCGTTCCAGTCATCTGGGCTGGACGGCGTACCATCGATCCCAAAGCCATCGACAGATTGCGCGAGCATGTGCCCATTCGCATTCGCCCCGGAGCACTGGATCACGGTACACCGAACCGCGATCTCTATGTATCGCCTGACCATTGCCTGTTTTTGAACGGAACACTGATCCCCGCGAAATTCCTCGTCAATGGCAGGTCCATAACCCAGACCGCAATACTCGAGCCCTTCACCTATCATCACATCGAACTTGAACGACATGACGTGCTGATCGCAGAGGGCGCCTATGTTGAAAGCTATCTCGACCTTGGCAACAAAGTGATGTTTCTGGAACCGGGAACGCTGATGTTTACCGGACCTGCTAACCCCAGAAAGGCGGTCCACTGCTATCCTCCGGTTTATTCCGGTTCAATCCTCGATAGTATCCAGAAAACATTGGAGCAGCGTGCAGGCGAACTCGGCTACTTCAAGGATAGAAAGGAAATATCCCAAGCATCAATAACCAATGTATTTCCATTTTATAAGCAAATACAATGAGATAGAGAGGTCGATATAGATCGGGGCTCCTGCTGCCACCCATCTCTAGCGATAGGCGGCAGTGCGATCGAGGAAATCATGAAAATGAGAGATCACAGTGTCCCGGTCGATGAAAACAACGGCATAAGCAGGTGGTTCGAGCGTCGTCATGATCCTGTCAGGCGAAAAATCCAGCGCCGTCTGGTGGTTCGTTCCGCGTATTACGCTCACCGGGATGCCACGCCAACTGCCAGCCACCGGCCTGTGAGCATGACCGACAAAGATATGCCTGATATTGCCATGCGCACGAAGCAACGCGTAAAGCGCTTTAGCTTCAATAAGTCCCAGACTATCCAGTAAAGGCATGAAAATAGGGAAGGGGGGATGGTGCAGGAAGAGAAACACCGGTCGTTCAGCCGCTTCCTGCAAACGCTGCTTCAACCATGCCTGCCGCGCTTCGTCCAAACGCCCTTCGACAAAGCCTTCTGACAGCGTATCAAGGAATATCAGACGACCTTCTGCGGTATCGACAACACTTTGGACGAAACCATCTTCCGGTGTGATCGAATTAAAGACCCGGAGAAAAGCACTGCGATTGTCGTGATTGCCAAGAAGCAGCTTGTATGGCGGAATGAGCTTTTCCAATTCGCCTGCCAATGCCCGATACGTGTCATCACCACCCGTATCGCTGAGATCCCCCGTGAAGATCACCAATTCAGCGTCCGCATGGTTCTCATTGATGTTGGCAATGCAGGCCTGAAGATTTTTCAGGGGATCACGCTCGCACAGCATATCGCCGGGCGTAACAAGATGGAGATCGGTAACCTGTATGATTTTCATGGGAAGAAGCTCAGGGTTTGGTTGATGCAGAAATGCGGGCGCTGCCACGCAGAACAATGTGTGTGCTCAGACGATCATGTACGGGCGGACGATCCGGTTCAGACTGCCGCTGATCCAGAAGTGCCACGGCATGTTCGGCCATGAGAGCCGGGTCCTGACGGAAGGTTGTAAGATTATAGGTATCCCATGCCGCCTCTGGTATGTCGTCGAAACCGATGACGGAGAGATCATCAGGTATGTTCAGACTGGTATGCCGTCGCACATGGTCAATGAGACCAAAGGCCACCAGATCGTTGACACAGAACACAGCCTGCGGATGCTCATTGCCAGCAAAGAGTTGCCGGGCCGCTTCCTGCCCTCCAGCATAATCCGAATTGCCACCATGTCCCATGATCACTTTTGCACCATGGGCTGTTGCTTCCCGGCAAAAACCGTTCTCACGTTCAACGGTGGTGGGTGTGCGGGAAACTGTTCCGGCAAAACCCAACGTCCTGAACCCATTGGCAAGAAAAACCCGGGCGGCCTCACGGCCAGCACCTTCATTGTCGATATTGACGTCATCGGCGCCGGTCTCGGACCGCCCAAGCACAATGAGCGGTTGACCGTTACGCCGGGCAAGTTCAACGAAAGATGAGGGCGGCGAGCCCGACAGAATAATCGTCGCCTCGGCACGGTAGCCGAACAGCGTTTTCTGTGCTGCCACCAGTTCTTCTTCCGTACGGCCGGTATTGATAACAATCGGTACACTGCCGCGATGGATCAGCGCCTTGGTCAAAGCCGCGACGAGATGTGAGCGATAGCCGAGTTCGGGGTTGGTAACAACGAGCCCGACCAGACGGCTTGTTCGCGCCAGCAGACCCCGCGCCAGATCATTGACCTGATAGCCAAGCTCTTCAGCGGCAGCCATAATCTTTTCACGCTTCTTGGCCGAAACGCTGGCGCCTGGTGTAAACGCCCGCGACACCGCCGAACGGGAAACACCAGCTTTTTTCGCCACCTCGACAGCACTGACATAATGCTGCGTTTTTTTGGATGGTTCGTCGCCGTTCGAATCCATGCTCATTCCTTTAGTGACCAACTTTGGACAATACATCGGCCCGCAAGAATCGTTCCACCACCAGCATAAAGCCGATAGACGGGATGAGTAGCAGCAGGGCGGTGATCGAAGCAATCTGATAGTTGCCGCCCGACCCCGCCGTATAAAGCAGCAAAGGCAAAGTATTCACATCAGGGGCACCGACGAAATAGCTCCCCGTGAACTCGTCGAGAGATTCCAGAAACACAAAAATCGCGCTGGCGAGCAGTCCGGGCGCGGCGAGGGGCAGCGTCACGTCGCGAAAAGCCCGCATGGGACCTGCACCGATGGAACGTGCCGCTTCCTCCAGATCAACCTGCACGGCGGAGAACGCCGCTGTCGCAATCCAGACCGCATAGACGAGACCATGGGTAACATGAACAAGCACAACACCCATGATCGTACCGTTCAGGCCGATCTGGTAGAAGAACCGGGCGATATTCACGTAAACGGGCAGATTGGGAAAAGCCTGTGGAATGAGGAAGGCAAGCAGGATCAGGCTGCGGAACGGCAGTTTCAGCCGGGATAGGGCGTAACCGGCGGGTACGGCCAGCGCCAGCGCTACCACCACCGTCAGGCTGGCCACCACAATGCTGGTCAGCAGCGATTCCATGGCATTGCCGCGCGGTGAGAACACCCGCTGCCAGAAGCTGAAACCATATTCGAGCGGCAGCATATGCGGAAAATACCATTTCTCCGCCACGGTCCACAGCAGCAGATTGGTCAGGGGGCCGAAAATCACAAAGGCAAGCAGACCAAGGACAAGAGCGCGTGGCAGCCACCAGAAATCAATGCGGGCCATTATGAGCGCTCCTTCACCGACTGGCGCAGATAGATGAGCGCAACACCGGCGGTTAGCAGCAGCGATATCATACCAAGCGCATTGGCAACGCCGTAATCACCATGGGCATTGATCCGGAAGGCAATATCCGCCGTCAACATGGTGGGTGATTGGGCATTGATCATCAGCGGCACCGAAAGCACCGACATCATGGTGACGAATGAGAGGATAAGGCCGACGAGCAGGGTGCCAGCGATTTGCGGCACGACGATCTCGATCAGGATGCGCAGGCGTGATGCGCCGAGATTGCGCGCCGCTTCAATGGTGCTGCGGTCAAGCGAGGCCATGGCTCCCGCAACCAGCAGCGTAACGAAGGGTGTTTGCTTCCACACGAAGGCGATGACAATGCCGCGCCAGTCGAGAAAGCCGACGGTTTGCAACGGCGTCAGCACGCCAAGACTGACAAGGATGTTATTCATCAGGCCATTCTTGGCAAGGAAAGTGCGGAGGACCTGACCAACAACGATGAACGGAATAAACATGGGCCAGCGGTAGAGCCAGCGTAGTATCGCAACAGCGCGGGGGTTTTCGCCCAGCGTGAGATAGCCGCCAATAGCGATAGAGAACAGCCCGATGAGCAAGGTGGATAGGCCGACAATCAGCAGCGTAAAAATCATGTCGCTGGAATAAAGTTCGAAGGATTTGGTGAAATTCCCGAAGCCATAGCTATCCCCGACCACGAAAGCACCAACGATCGATGCGCCAAGCGGCACAATGAAAAACAGCACGATCATAATCAGTGCCGGGATCACAAGAAGGATAGCGAGAAGGCGTTTCTGCATCGGGATATTCCAGAGAAGGGGAGGGGACCACTGACGAAAGCCAGTGGTCCAGAAGAGCACACGCTATTAATTGGCTACATTTTTCTCATATGCTTCGAGAATTGCCGAATTGTACTTGGCAATCGGGAAAGGCTTTGCCTTGGTGGCCAGATCATCAGGCGAAATGTCGACGAACAGCTTGTCCCAGCTGGCTTTGTCGAGTTCCGGTTGCACATACTTTGCATCAATGCCCGGATACCAGTTGAAGCGCTTGACGATGCCTTCGGCCTGAACTTTCGGGCTGGTGGCAAGAGCGACAAACTTCTCGGCCAGTTCCGTATTCGGGCTCTTGGCCGGAATGACATAGTGCATGGGCTGGCCCGGCATACCGGGCGCAGGCAAAAACAGCTTCATTTCAGGCGGCAACTTGCCATCGGCCTTCCACGAATAGAACATATCAACCCAGACCGGGCCCATGGCGATTTCACCGCGGCTCAGCATATCCAACGTCCCCGCATTGCCTGGAGTCAGCGTGGCATTGGTGGTGAAATCCTTCAGGCCCGCGAAAGCCTTGTCCCATTTCTTGGTTTCGGCTTCTTCGAACGGACCGTTCATCAACTTCTTGGCATCGCCATCACCGAAGGCATAAATCCAGCCCATGACGAAGCTGACACCGGAAGCGCCGCCTTTGATGCCGTTATAACCGAACTGCTTCGGGTTCTTTTTCGCCCAGGCAACCAGCTCTTCATAGCTCTTTGGTGGATTGGGGATCAGCGCAGGATTGTAGGCGATCGCTGTCTGGCTGGAGAACATCGGCATGACGTAACCGTCAACATTGGCGCCGAGTGCCATTTTGGCCTTGTCACTTGTTACCATTGCGCCTGAAGGAATTTTTGCGCGGTAGGATTCGAGATAGCCTTCCTTGACCATAGGACCGGCAAATTTTTCATGGACGACGGCCACATCCGCGTCCCACTTTTCCGTGTTGGCCTTGGACTGCGCATCGAAACGCTCGACAATCTTCTGCGAACCGGCGTCGCCGGGGCCTGTGCCAACCACGCGCACCTTGGTGCCCGGATTTTCCTTTTCGAAGATGGGTGCGAGGTAATCATTGACGTAGTCGACCATGTTCTGGTCGCCCGCCGTCAATACTGTTAGATCACCGGCAGCGGCAGGTGTCGCTGCAAGCCCGAGAATAAGAGAAGCCTGTAATATTGTTTTCATCGTGAACTCCCGTTGAGCATGGATGTTTTGTTTTGGCAGTCTATGGGGCAGCGGCCTTCAGGCCGTCTGTCCTCAATGGGTAAACGCAGCGGCAGAAGCCTGCGGTGCGTTAAAAATGAAAAGGGATTGCGCGGGGATATGCACCTTCACGGTTTCTCCCTCGGCGAAGGCTCTATCCGCATCGACGAGTATCTCGTCATCTCCAAGCCGCACCGCATGGCGCCAATGGCCGCCGGGATAACTGACGCTGGCAACCTGTCCCCGAAGTTCAAGCGCACCCGGCTCGGCTGAAACCGTGTCGCGGCTCCCGGTAAGGCGGGCTGCTTCAGCGCGAAACCGCAACTGCACTGGACCAGTGGAAAGTGGGCGGCCGGACCGTGCAGTGATCGTTGATGGATTGAACGCACCTTCTGCCAGTTCGACTTGCTCGCCGTTGACACGCGCTTGCATTGACAGAAGATTCTCCGCGCCCATGAACGCAGCAACGAAAGGGGAGGCGGGCTTGTTGTAGACATCCTCAGGCGTGCCCTGCTGCTCGATCCGCCCGGCATTCATGATGACGATGCGGTCGGCCATCACCATGGCTTCCTCACGATCATGGGTGACATGAATCGCTGTGATCCCAAGCCGCTTCTGCAACGAGCGTATCTCGTGACGCACCGTCAGGCGGATACGGGCATCGAGGTTGGAAAGAGGCTCATCAAGAAGCAGAATTTCCGGGTCAATCGCCAGTGCCCGGCCCAATGCCACACGCTGGCGCTGCCCGCCTGAAAGCTGAGCCGGCTTGCGTGCGCCAAGACCGCCGAGCCCGAGCAGATTCTGCATCTCATTGACGCGAGCCTCGATGATATCCTTCGAATGCTTCTGCAGCTTCAGGCCATAGCCAATATTCTGTGCAACGGTCATATGCGGCCAAAGCGCATAGGACTGGAAGACGAGTGCCATGCCGCGTTTGTCCGGCGGCATTTGTGTGACATCTCGATCCGCAACTTGAATGGAACCGCTGAAAGGTTTGGAGAAGCCGGCAATTGTGCGCAGCAATGTTGTCTTGCCACAACCGGACGAGCCAAGAAGCGCCACGAATTCACCCTTGTGAATATCGAGGTCCAGATTGTCGAGTACTGTCGTCGGGCCATAGCCGACGCTCATTCTCTCGACTTTGAGGAAAGCTTGTCCAGTCATTTTCCACCCCATTGCGCAGCTGTGCAATTTTTTTCTTTGTACTGTCGGTTTATAACAACGGGATGACAAGTGAAAAGTTTTGACACGTTCAACAGATCAATTCATCCCATGAAAAACGTCCGGCAGCAGGTTAGATTTCATATTCAAAATCCTGAAATTCCAAACGCAACCGCTGAATGAGAACTCGACCTATACATGACAACTTTTGTATAGATGTCATCGAACCGTTATCCGGCTTGTATAGGGGTAGCCGATCATCATGAGCCAGCGTAAATCAAAGAGGGCTCGTTTCGTCCAGAAACAATAGGGGTTATCATGCGCCAACTTCTCGTAGCTTCCATCCTGCTCGCCGCCGGGCTCCAACCTGTGTTGGCCGCCGATGGCAAACTGGTTCTCTATACCAGTCAGCCCAACACCGATGCCCAGCAGACCGCCGATGCATTCATGGCGAAAAACCCCGGCATCAAGGTTGAGTGGGTACGCGACGGAACGCCAAAAATCATGGCCAAGCTGCGCGCTGAAATCGAAGCGGGGCAGCCGCAGCCCGACGTTTTACTGATCGCCGATGTGGTCACCATGGAAGGCTTGAAGAAGGAGGGCCGCTTGCTGCCCTTCAAGGATGCCAAAACGTCAGGCATCGACGCTGCCCTTTTCGACAAGGACGGAACCTATTTCTCCACCAAGCTGATCACCACGGGCATTGTCTACAACACCAAAGCGCCTTTTGTACCGACAAGCTGGGCCGATCTTGCCAAGCCGGAAGCCAAGGGCCTTGTCACCATGCCGAGCCCGCTGACCTCAGGTGCTGCACTCATCCACACCGTGACCCTCACCGAAAACCTTACGCAGGGCTGGGACTATTATGCGGAGCTGGCCAAGAATGGTGCGCAGGCGGCAGGTGGTAATGGCGATATCCTGAAGGCAGTCAGTGGCGGCGACAAGCTTTATGGCATGATCGTTGATTACATGCCGATCCGTGAAAAGGCCAAGGGCGCTCCGGTCGAATTCGTCTTCCCGAAGGAAGGTGTTTCAGCGGTTACCGAGCCAGTCGGTATTCTGTCGACAGCCAAGAACCCGGAAGCCGCGAAAGCCTTCATCGATTTTCTTCTGTCCAAGGACGGTCAGGAACTGGCCGCCAAGATGGGCTATATTCCGGCAAGTGCCGATGTCGCCCTTCCGGCAGGTTATCCTGATCGCGCCTCAATCAAGGTCATGAAGTTTGATGCTGCGGCAGCCCTTGCCAACGAGACCAAGAACAAGGAAAAGTTCAGCGAAGTGATGGGACAGTAAACACTCTTGGCTGTTATCCAATCCATACACAAATCCGGAAAACCCGCGTCAGTTGCTGCGGGTTCTTTCCATGGTTTGATGCGTACTATCAGGCAAAACGGTCGGCTGTCCGCCCTGCTGGTACTGGCCGCTATCTTTGTTCTCAGCTTCCTGCCGATGTTACGGCTGCTGGTGACAGCTATTGCACCGGGCGGCGAGATTGATCTTGCGGCATTCGCGGCACGGCTTTCCACCGTCTCTGTCATGCGCGCCACACTCAACACACTGGATACGGCGTTCTTCGGCGCGTTGCTGGCGCTGCTGATTGGCGCGCCCTTTGCAATAGGCATTGCAATGACCGATCTGCCGGGGCGTAAAACCCTCGGCTTCCTGCTTCTATTGCCGTTGATGATCGCCCCGCAGGTCATGGCACTGTCATGGCTGCATCTGTTCGGACCGTCGAGCACACTGCTCGGTGCTTTTGGTCTCGCACCGCCGCCAGGCACATCCAATCCATTGCTTGGCCGTAACGGCATTATCCTGCTTTATGCGATCCAGCACGCACCCATAGTGTTTATAACACTGCGCGCCGGGCTGACCCGCGTGCCGCGCGATCTGGTTGAGGCGGCACGCTCCTCCGGCTCATCGCCAATGCGCGTTCTTCTGACGATTGTACTGCCGATGGTACGCCCCTATCTCGTCGCCGCTACCGCTCTCGCCTTTGTTTCCGGTGTCGGCAATTTCGGCATTCCTGCCCTGCTTGGCATGCCGGTCAATTACCTCACCCTGACCACGATGATCTACCAGCGTATCGCCAGTTTTGGCCCGAGCGTACTGCCACAGGTCGCCGCGCTTTCAGTTCTCATTGCCATACTCGCTTTGCTCGGCGTTGTTCTTCAGGCGCTGGCACTGAAGAAAGTCAGCCATCGCTTTACGGCAGGAACACCAGCGCGGTTCGTTCTCGGCAGTTATCGCTGGCCATTTGCAGCGCTCGGCTGGCTCGCAATCCTGTTCATGCTGATCCTGCCAGTGCTTGCCCTGATAACCACGGCCCTCATCCCCTCTTTTGGCGTGCCGCTCAATTGGTCAACCCTGACATTCGCCAATTTTGAGGAAGTTCTCTACCGGCAGGCATCAACCAGTCGCGCTTTCTGGAATTCGGCAACACTGGCTGGAGCCGCTGCTTTGATCCTCGCCATCGGATCGATTCCCGTTGCCGTCGGACTGGAGCGGTTTTCGCGCCTGTCACAGCGTATCCTGCATGGGGCCATAGAACTGCCCTATGCCTTGCCGGGGATTGTCCTTGCCATTGCCTGCATCCTGCTGTTCCTGCGTCCACTGCCACTCATCGGCAGTCTCTACGGCACGGCATGGATTATCCTCATTGCCTATCTCATGCGGTTCTTCGCCTTGGCCATGAAACCCGTCACAACGGCGATTGGGCAATTGTCGCGCGATCTTAATGAAGCTGCTGCGGTATCAGGTGCCGGACCACTACGCCGCCTCATGACAATTACCGGACCGTTGACAGCGCCCGCTGCCGTCGCTGGCGCGTTGCTTGTGTTCATGAGCGCTTTCAATGAATTGACGGTTTCGGCACTGCTCTGGTCAAGCGGCCATGAAACGCTTGGTGTTGTCCTGTTCAGTCTGGAAGAAGCCGGGCTCGGCACCCATGCAGCGGCCATTGCCGTGACAACCATCATCATTGTCGTGGGGCTTCTGGCCGTGCTTGATCGTCTTGGTAAAAAGCTTCCATCAGGCGTGTTGCCCTGGCGCTAGCTTAGCCGGGAATAATCCACGCATCCGCCACGGCAATATGCACGGTGTCGCCAAGGCGCAGGGCCGAGGCACTATCGAGTGTCAGGCGTTCGCCATTGGGAAGTTCAAGCCGGGTTTCATAAACGGCACCGCGATAGGTGCTTTCCTGTACGCGTACTGCAATTCCCTTTTCCGCAAGATTGAGAGATTCCGGACGCAACAGCAATTTGACGGTATCGGAGCCATTCGCTACTCCGCGAGCCGACAGACGGAAACCCGCTACCTCCACGATTGCCGATGTTTTCTGCCGTTCAACCACGGTGGCCGAAATCGGCATACCCCGTCCAATGAAACCGGCGACCCGCTGATCGGCGGGTGAGTGGTATACTTCTCTCGGCGAAGCGATCTGCAGGATGTTTCCAGCACTCATCACCGCAATTCGATCAGATAGAGCCAATGCTTCGGCCTGATCATGTGTGACATAGACAATGGTGGCGCGGGTACGTCTGTGAATATCGCGAAATGCCTCAATCATCGAAGCGCGCAGATGCATGTCCAGATTGGCCAATGGCTCATCAAAGAGAATGATTTTTGTATCGGCGACCAGACAGCGTGCCAGCGCAACCCGCTGCCGTTGACCGCCCGAGAGTTCTTCGATGCGCCGATCGGCAAAACCATCAAGACTGACACTGTCCAGCACAGCTTTGACGCGACTTGCAATTTCGGCCTTGGCGATTTTGCGGGTCTTGAGCGGATAGGCAACATTCTCGGCAACATTCATATGCGGCCACAGGGCGTAGGACTGAAAGACCACGCCGACGCCGCGTTCCTCGGGTGATTTCTGGCGGTGGGTATCCGCCACCCGCTCATCGCCGAAGGCAATGGAACCGTCATCCGGTGCTTCAAACCCGGCAATAAGACGCAGCAGTGTTGTCTTGCCGCAACCGGATGGCCCAAGCAGCGAGGTGAACGAGCCCGCAGGAAAATTAATGGAGATATCCTTGAGCGCAATCGTCTCGCCGAAACGCTTTGTCAGATTCTGGATGTGAATGTCTGTCATGCGCCGCTTTTACAATGCTTTTTGATCTTTGACACGGCCTATGCGCCAGCCGCGTTACAACCATGTGACGAGCAGGCGAAGGCTCCGAGAATCTTTTGCCGGATAAAGCCCTCGACGGGCACCGTCAGAATTCCCATCAAAACCACTCAAAAAGAGTTGCACACCTCATTTCCCTGATCTAGCATATCAGGCGGAGGAGAATTCTCGTGGTAAAGATGACGCTTGAAGACGTCGCCCGAGAAGCCGGTGTCAGTCTTGCAACGGTTGATCGTGTTGTGAACGGCAGGAATGGTGTGCATGCGCGCACCATTGAGCGCGTCAACGCGGCTATCAAACTGCTTGGATTTCACCCGGACCAGCATGCGTCGCGCCTTGCGCGCGGACGTGACTATGATTTCCGCATTATCCTGCCTACGGGCGAAAACGAATTCATGCAGGCGCTCGACGCGGAATTCCGTGCGACCCGTGAACGCCAGTTGCTGGAGCGGGTGCGTCTCTCCATTCACTATGTCGATACTTTTGACGGCGAAGCTCTGGCATTGGCGCTTGAGCAACTGCCCTCTGGCATTGATGGTGTGGCTGTCGTGGCGCTCGACCATCCTGCCGTAACCGAAGCCATCAACACTCTTGCCGATGCCGGTGTCGTTGTCCTGACGCTGGTCTCCGATGTCCCCAATTCGCGCCGCGCCCATTTTGTCGGCATTGATAATTATGCGGCTGGCCGCACCGCCGCATCATTGATCGGCCGCTTTGTTGGGCCGCGCAAGGGGAAGGTTGGCATGATTGCCGGCTCTCTTGCACTACGCGACCATGTGGAGCGGCAATTCGGTTTCGAGCAGGTCATTTCCCGCGAATATCCTGACCTTGAAGTTTTACCTGTGCGCGAAGCACGCGATGAGAATGCACGCGTCGAGGCTGTCACCCGCTCGCTCCTGCGCGATCACTCTGATCTGGTCGCCATCTACAATGCCGGTGGTGGTCAGGCAGGTGTCGTGAAGGCGCTTGAAGCAACCGGCCACGTATCCGATGTGATTTTCGTGGCACATGAACTGACAGCCTCGACCCGCCGTCATCTGGTGCGCGGCACCGTGGATGCGCTGATTAATCAGGATGTCGGCCATATGGCACGCAGCACGGCGCGTATTCTGACAGCCCTGCGTGAAGGCCGTCCCATTGTGCAGGGGCAGGAGCACATTCGTATCGATATTTTTCTCAGGGACAATATGCCCTGAGGACCCCAGCGGTGCCTACCCGAGGCACCCAATGAATTGGAGGAGACGAGACATGAAGACGATCAAGGGACCAGCCATTTTCCTCGCGCAATTTGCGGGAGATGCGGCACCGTTCAATTCTTTCGATGCGATCTGCAAATGGGCGGCATCGCTGGGCTATCAAGGTGTTCAGATCCCCACCTGGGATGCGCGTCTATTCGATCTCAAAAAGGCTTCTGACTCCAAGACCTATTGCGATGAAGTGGCAGGCATTGCCAGTTCACACGGGCTCACCATCACCGAACTTTCAACACACTTGCAGGGCCAGCTCGTTGCCGTTCACCCTGTCTATGACGAGTTGATGGACGGCTTTGCCGTACCCGAAGTGCATGGCAATCCGAAAGCGCGGCAGGAATGGGCGGTTGATCAGGTCAAGCGGGCAGCGCGCGCCTCAAAACACCTCGGTCTGAAAGTCATGCCGACCTTCTCCGGCGCATTGGCCTGGCCATTCCTTTATCCCTTCCCGCAGCGGCCTGCCGGTCTGGTGGAAGCGGCATTTGATGAACTGGCCAAACGCTGGACACCGATCCTCAACTATCTCGATGAGCAGGGGGTTGACGCGGCCTATGAAATCCATCCGGGCGAAGACCTGCATGACGGCGTGACCTATGAGATGTTCCTTGAGCGCGTGAACAATCATCCGCGTGCCAACCTGCTTTACGATCCCTCGCACTTCGTGCTGCAGCAGCTCGATTATCTCGACTACATCGATATTTATCACGAACGCATCAAAGCGTTTCACGTCAAGGACGCCGAATTCAACCCGACTGGACGTCAGGGCGTCTATGGCGGATTCCAGTCGTGGGTCAATCGTGCTGGCCGTTTCCGTTCGCTCGGCGATGGGCAGGTGGATTTCGGTGCCGTCTTTTCCAAGCTGACCGCCTATGATTTCGATGGCTGGGCCGTGCTGGAATGGGAATGCGCACTCAAACATCCAGAGGATGGCGCACGGGAAGGCGCAGAGTTTATCAGCGCACATCTGATCCGCGTAACGGAGAGAGCATTCGATGACTTCGCTGGCGCAGGAACCGACGACGCGGCCAACCGCCGTATCCTTGGTCTGGTATAAGAACGGAAGGAAGCGGCAATGGCTATTGAAGCAGGCAAGCAAAAGGCAGCAACCCGGCGTATTCGCATCGGCATGGTCGGAGGAGGGCAGGGTGCTTTCATCGGCGCCGTGCACCGTATCGCCATGCGCATCGACGACCAGTACGAACTCGTTGCCGGAGCGCTCTCCTCCGATCCTGATCGAGCCAAGGCTTCGGCGAAGGAACTTGGGATCGCGGAAGACCGTGCCTATGGTTCTTTCGAGGAAATGGCGAAAGCGGAAGCCAAACGCCCCGATGGCATTGAGGCGGTGGCTATCGTTACGCCGAACCATATGCATGCACCCGCCGCAAAGGCTTTTCTGAAAGCTGGCATCCATGTGATCTGCGACAAGCCCCTGACCACCACGGTCAAGGACGCAAAAGAACTCGTGGCATTGGTGAAAAAATCAGGCAAGATTTTTGCCGTCACCCACAATTACACCGGCTATCCGATGATCCGGCAGGCGCGCGCCATGGTGGAAAAGGGTGTGCTTGGCACGATCCGTCTGGTGCAGGCCGAATACCCGCAGGATTGGCTGACCGAGAAAGCTGAGGACAGCGGATCAAAACAGGCGGAATGGCGGACGGATCCGAAACGCTCAGGCGCTGGCGGTGCCATTGGCGATATCGGTACCCATGCCTATAATCTTGCCTGTTTCGTCTCCGGCCTCACGCTGAAGCAACTCTGTGCCGAGCTGACAAGTTTTGTCGAAGGTCGCAAGCTTGATGATGATGTGCAGATTCTGATGCGTTTCGATGGCGGCGCAAAGGGCATGCTCTGGGCCAGTCAGGTTGCACCCGGCCATGAGAATGGCCTGAAGTTGCGTGTCTATGGTACAAAAGGCGGTCTGGAATGGACGCAGGCTGACCCGAACTATCTCTGGTACACGCCGTTCGGCAAGCCAAAACAATTGCTGACCCGTGGCGGGGCAGGGGCCTATCCCGAAGCCGCTCGCGTGACCCGCATCCCCGGTGGCCACCCGGAAGGTTACCTTGAAGGCTTTGCCAATATTTACACCGAAGCCGCGCAGGCCATCATCGCCGCCCGTACAGGCAAGAAGACGCCAAAGGATGTCATCTATCCAACCGTTGAGGATGGTCTTGCGGGTATGGAATTCATCGAGGCAGCGGTGAAGTCATCCAAGGCCGGCGGTGTCTGGACCAAGGTGTGATGGTTTAAATGATGTACCTTTCCTCACCCCCCTGTGTCCTGTCGGACATCTCCCCCACAAGGGGGGAGATCACATCGACATATCTGCTTTCGCGTAAACTGCACAATCGAAGGTTGGTCGAAACGGTTATACAGGCTGATCTCCCCCCTTGTGGGGGAGATGCCCGACAGGGCAGAGGGGGGTGAGTACATCAATGTCCACGCATCCCAACCCACAACAACACCAGCCGCCCGTCCTCGAAGCGCGCAGCATTGCCAAGGCTTTCGGGCCGGTGGAGGTGCTCACTGATATCAGTCTCACCATTCAACCCGGTGAGGTGCATGCGATTATCGGCGAGAACGGTGCGGGAAAATCCACGCTGATGAAGCTTCTGAGCGGCCATTTGCAACCGACACGCGGTTCTGTTGCGATGGACGGCGAAGATGTGCACCTTGCTGGCCCTGTTGATGCGGAGCATCGCGGTCTCGTGCTGGTGCATCAGGAAATTCTGCTTGCACCGCATTTGACCGTTGCGCAGAACATTTTCATGGGCCGTGAGCTGAAACGTGGCCTCATGGTCAATGATCGCGAGATGAACAGGCTGGCCGCTGAAGCCGTGCGCAAACTTGGTGCGGACATTGATCCCACCACGCCCGTATCGCGGCTTTCCATTGCACGGCGGCAGCTTGTGCAGATCGCCCGCGCGCTGCAGGTGCCGCACCGTGTCGTGATTTTTGATGAACCCACCGCGTCCCTCACGCCGATTGAAACGGAAGCGCTTCTCAAGGTCATCCGCAACCTGCGCGACCAGAATGTCGCCGTTCTCTACATTTCGCACCGCCTGCCTGAAGTCGCCGCCATAGCCGACCGCATCACCGTACTGCGCGATGGCAAGCTGATTGCCACGCGTAACGCCTCGGAATTGCAGCCTGTTGACATGGCAAAGCTGATGGTCGGGCGCGATATGTCGAAGCTTTACCCCGAGCGGGAAGAGACGGCGACGCGCGAGACCATTCTTGAAGTCACCAATTTTGATGTTCCTGATTATGCGCGCGGAGCGTCGTTTTCCCTACGCAAAGGTGAAATCCTTGGCTTTGCCGGATTGATCGGTGCGGGGCGCACGGAATTGCTTGAGGGCATTGTCGGGCTGCGAGCGGGCCATGGCCAGGTCAAGCTCAATGGCAAGCCGGTTCGCTTTCACGGGGTGCGCGACAGCATGGCCGCCGGGATTGTCTATTTGAGCGAAGACCGCAAGGGCAAAGGCCTGCTTCTGGCGCAGAACCTGCGCACCAATCTTACCCTTGCCTCGCTGGAGAAATTCACCAAAGGCCCGCTGATCGAGCGCAAGCGCGAGGAGCAGGGGCTGGACAAGGCAATCGCCGAATTCGACATTAGGGCCCGCCGCCGCGATTTGCTTGCAGGTCAGCTCTCCGGTGGCAACCAGCAAAAGCTGTTGCTTGCCAAGATGATGCTGCTTGATCCGAGCATCGTCATCATCGATGAGCCGACACGCGGCATCGATATCGGCACCAAGGAACAGATCTACAAATTTATCGCCGATCTCGCCAAGTCAGGAAAATCGGTCATCGTCATCTCATCCGAGATGCAGGAGCTGATCGGTATCTGCCACCGTATTCTCGTCATGCGCTCATCGCGCATTGTGGGCGAGGTGACAGGCGAGGCGATGACAGAAGATGAAATCGTCGTCTACGCCACCGGCGTCAAAACAAACGAAGCAGAACTTTACGCAGCGGGGTCCGCATGACCGATACACAACCAACCACCGACGCGCGCGGCTTCGCCCGGAAGCTTGCAGATATTGACATGACTGCGGTTGCGCCGTTCCTCGCACTGGCTGTGCTGTTCATTCTGGGCGCCTTGGTCAATCCAAGCTTCATCGGTGTCGATAATATCCTGAACGTGCTGACCCGCTCGTCTTTCATTGCGATCATTGCAGTGGGCGCAACCTTCGTCATTTCGGCAGGCGGGCTTGATCTCTCGGTGGGATCGATGGCCGCGCTTGTCGCGGGTATCATGATCCTGTTCCTGAACTCGGCAGCAATCGACGGCAATCTTACTATGCTGGCTGTCGGTGTCGTTGTCGCCATTGGTGTTGGAGCCGGGGCCGGTCTGATCAATGGGGCAGTAACAACTATCGGGCGGATCGAGCCATTTATCGTCACGCTTGGCACTATGGCCATCTATCGGTCTGTCACCGTCTGGCTGGCCAATGGCGGTTCAATCGCCATGAAATCCAACGACATGCGCAATCTGTTCCGCCCTGTTTATACGGGAACATTCATTGGATTGCCCATTCCCGTGTGGATTATCATTGCCGTCGGTCTGCTCGGGGCCTTCATTCTTTACAAGACGTCCTTTGGACGGCATGTCATCGCGGTCGGTTCCAATGAGGATGTGGCGCGTTACTCGGGCATTCACGTTAATCGCGTCCGCGCCATGACCTATATTATTCAAGGCATCTGTGTTGCCATCGCGGTTGTCGTTTATGTGCCAAGACTGGGTGCTGCGACCACCACAACCGGTATGCTCTGGGAGTTGCAGGCCATCACCGCCGTTGTCATTGGCGGTACCGCGCTGAAAGGCGGCGTCGGGCGCATATGGGGAACAATCTGCGGTGCGTTCATGCTGGAAATTGTGGGCAACATCATGGTGCTTTCGAACTTCGTCAGCGAGTATCTGATCGGCGCCGTACAGGGCGTTATTATCATCATCGCCATGCTTGTGCAGAGGACGTTGCAACGCAAGGGATAGAATACAGTTTGGGAGGGGGAGAATGGGCCACCCGCCGACCTCGAAGGAAAGGCCCGTAGAATATTTGGGAGAGAGATATGCGTAAACTCATACTGGGACTTGCCGGCGCACTGCTTGCGTCAAGCATGACCTTGGCTCACGCCGAGGACAAGAAAGTCACCATCGCCGTTTCCATTCCGGCCGCCGATCATGGCTGGACCGGCGGCGTTGTCTATCACGCCGAACGGGCGGCAAAGATTCTTGAAGCCAACCATCCGGGCCTCAAGATCATTATCAAGACCTCGCCTGATGGTGCATCGCAGGCCAATGCGCTTGAAGACCTGACCACACAGGGCATTAATGCCTTGGTCACGCTACCGCACAATTCCGACGAGCTGACTGACCCGATCCGTCAGGTCAAATCAAAGGGCGTTTTCGTCACTGTCGTCGACCGTGCTTTGTCTGATCCGACTATTCAGGACCTTTACGTTGCCGGTAACAATCCGGAACTTGGCCGCGTTGCCGGTAAATATCTGAAGGACAAGCTCGGCACCGCCGATGTTGTCGTTATTCGCGGTCTGCCAATCGTCATCGATGAAGAGCGCCAGAAGGGTTTTGACGAAGCCATTGCCGGTAGCGGCATTAAGGTCCTCGACAAGCAGTTCGGTAACTGGTCACGCGATGATGCGTTCAAGGTCATGCAGGACTATCTGACCAAGTTCCCGAAGATCGATGCGGTCTGGTGTCAGGATGACGACATGGCGGTTGGCGTGCTCGAAGCCATCAGTCAAGCCAAGCGTACTGATATCAAGATGGTCATCGGCGGYGCAGGCATGAAGGACATGATCAAGCGTGTCGGTGACGGCGACGCCATGACACCAATCAATGTTCTCTATCCACCATCCATGATCGCAACGGCGCTCGAATTGACGGTCGCCAATTTCTACGATCAGGTTCCGGTGCGCGGCAAGTACATCCTTGATGCGACATTAGTCACCAAGGAGAATGCCAAGGAATTCTACTTCCCGGATTCGCCATTCTGATCTGAACGGCATGACAATGGATAAAGGCCCGCAAGGGCCTTTTTCTTTTGTACGTCAGGGTTGGCGCCGGGGAGGACTCTTGCCCCGACGCCGACCCTGTTGCGGCAAGAATATATCTGGCGGAAGCAGCGGTCATGCTACGGCCAGTTCCTGCCGCAAAAATCTCATTCCTTGCATGGATTTCCCGGTTCCCGAGCAACGCACACGCAATTTTTATCAAATTTTTCAAGCGTCAACTAACTTGACTCGTTGACTCCTCTTTATGTTGAGTAATAAATATGACCATACGAGTCAAGTTTGATTATCCGCGTCCGGACTGTTCCGGGAGCGACAGCACGAAAAGGCTGGCCAACAATGTCACGACGCCAAATCATCGACCTGCAAGTCCGGCTTCCGAGGCTTGCACCCATAGCGCGGGAAATCATGCCGATCTCCCAGTCCGATATGCGTGTCTACGGCAGCGAAATCCTGTTCGACGGCACCACTGAGGTAGGTATCGAGCATGCCGGATCGCTTTACCGTCTCAAAATCACCCGCCAGGGCAAGCTCATTCTCAACAAGTAACGCATTGATAGGCATCCAGAGACCATGACCGATATCCAAAAGCCGACACCCCAGCAGATTCGCCAGGCACGGGCTGATAATCCAAAAATGCGCGAGCGCGATCTTGCCCAGCAACTCGGCATTACCGAGGCTGATCTGGTTGCTGCATTCTGCGGTATCAATGTCATTCGCATCACGCCTCGCATCGATACGTTCCTGACCGAAATCCAGACCTTGGGTGAGGTCATGGCGCTGACGCGCAATGAAAGCGCCGTCCACGAGAAGATCGGTGTTTACGACAAGCCTGTTGTCGGGAAACATGCCTCAATGCTTCTCGGCGAGCAGATCGACATGCGTCTCTTTCCTGATAGCTGGGCTCATGGCTTCGCGGTGGAAAAACAGGATGCCGAGTTTACCCGCCGCAGCCTGCAGTTCTTCGATGCGGCTGGCGAAGCGATCCATAAAATTCATCTGCGCCCGGCCTCCGATCTTGAAGCCTATCACGCGCTTGTCGCCAAGCTGCGCCTCGATGACCAGTCACAGAGCATCGAAGTCAAGGCCTTGCCAAAGCCGGAAGAGAAAACCGCTGAAATTCATGAGCTTGACGCGGATGGCCTGCGGGATCGCTGGACCCAGATGAAGGATGTGCATGAGTTCTTCGGCATCCTGCGCTCGCTGAAAATGACACGCCATCAGGCGGTGCAGGTGATCGGGCAAGATTTCGCCTGGGCTCTCGACCGCGATGCCCTGGGTGCCATGATGCACCATGCGGTGCAGGAGCAGATACCGATCATGTGCTTTGTCGGTAATCGCGGTTGCATTCAGATTCACTCGGGGCCGATTGAAAACATCAAACCAATGGGTCCCTGGCTCAATATCCTTGATGAAACGTTTCATATGCATCTGCGGCTTGATCACATCGCGGAAGTTTGGGCCGTTCGCAAACCGACCAAGGACGGTCATGTAACGTCGCTCGAAGCCTATGGTGCCGAAGGTGAGATGATCATCCAGTTCTTTGGCAAGCGGCATGAGGGTTCCGTTGAGCGTGCCGACTGGCGCCAGCTCGTTGAAAACCTTCCCCGCATCATGCGCTCGGCGGCATAAGGAAATGAACATGTTTTCCAGAAACCGAAAACTCCGCCTTGCTGCTTCGTTTGCCGGGTTGCTGACATTGTCTTTGTCCCATGGCATCGCTTCAGCAGAAGAAGTAACCGGACGCCTTCCCGATGCAAGCCGCGTGGTTTCCATCGGCGATTCCATTACTGAAATTGTCTACGCACTGGGTGAAGAAGGCCATCTGGTCGGCCGCGATCAGACAAGCACCTATCCGGAAGCAGCACGAAAATTGCCCGACGTGGGCTACATGCGTGCGCTTTCGCCCGAAGGCGTGCTCTCTATCAACCCGACGGCCATAATTGCCGTCGAGGGCAGTGGCCCGAAAGAGACGATCGACGTCCTCAAAAAGGCCAGTGTTCCTTTTGTTTTCGTACCTGAGGACTATACGGGGAAAAGCATTACTGCGAAAATCCGCGTCGTGGGCGCGGCGCTTGGCGTCGATGACAAGGCTGAAAAGCTGGCCGCGCAGGTCGAAAAGGATTTGCAGGCATCCGAAGACGCAACCAAGAACATCAAGAACCGCAAGCGCGTTTTGTTTGTGCTGAGTGCGCAAGGCGGCAAGATCATGGCTTCAGGCACCAAGACGGCGGCCAATGGTATTATAGCACTCGCAGGCGCTGACAATGCGATCACGGAATATCCGGGTTACAAGCCGCTGACCGATGAAGCAATCATCACCGCCAAGCCCGATGTCATTCTGGTCATGGACCGCGGCGGCGATCACTCATCCGACAATGCCGACCTTCTTGCCAATGCGGCGATATCAGCCACACCGGCTGGCAAGGACAAGAAGATCATTCGTATGGGCGGTCAATATCTGCTGGGTTTTGGCCCGCGTGCGCCCAAGGCAATCCATGAGCTGGCAGAAGCTATATACGGCGACGAACTAAGCCAATGAGCGAGGCAATCTTGAGAAAACCTGCCGTCCTTGCCTCCGCGCGGGGCGGCAAAAAACTGCGTCCGGATGGTGACAGATCTGCGCTTGCGCGCGCAGTCATTGCCTGTCTCGGCGTCGTGCTCATCGCCACTATCATTTTCAGCCTTGCCTTCGGCGCCTCCGATGCGTCTGTTATCGCTGTCGTAAAGTCCCTTATTTCAGGGGCTGACGGCACGGAAAGCGCACTTTCTGTCAGAGATCGCATCATTATCTATGATATCCGGCTGCCGCGCGTTATTCTCGGGGCATTGATCGGCGCTTCACTCGCCGTGTCCGGTGCAGTCATGCAGGGCCTTTTTCGCAATCCACTGGCAGATCCCGGCATTGTTGGCGTATCGGCGGGTGCGGGTCTGGGTGCAGTCAGCGTGATCGTATTGGGTGGAACCATTTTTGCGCCTGTTGTTGCTTTGTTTGGGCTTTACGCACTGCCGCTTGCTGCGTTTTTCGGCGCCTTGGCCTTCACCCTTGTTCTATACCGCGTGGCAACGCGGCGGGGGCAAACGTCCATCGCCACGATGCTGCTCGCCGGTATAGCACTTGGTGCCATGGCCGCTGCTTATATCGGGGTTCTTGTTTATGTCGCCGATGACAAGCAGTTGCGTGACCTGACATTCTGGAGCCTCGGTTCGCTTGCCGGTGCCAGCTGGATCAAGATTCTTGCGTCAGGGCCGTTGATTGCGTTCGCACTTGTTATTTCACCTTTCCTTGCCCGTGGCCTCAATGGTCTGGCATTGGGAGAGGCATCAGCCAGCCATCTCGGCATTCCCGTCCAGCGTTTCAAACACATTGCCATTGTCACAGTTGCGGCGGCAACAGGCGCATCAGTTGCCGTTAGCGGTGGTATCGGCTTTGTCGGCGTTGTTGTCCCACATCTTCTGCGCCTCGTAATCGGTCCGGATCATCGTTACCTGCTGCCAGCCGCTGCGCTGCTTGGCGCAAGCTTGCTGCTGATTGCCGATGCAGTGAGCCGCACAATCGTTGCCCCATCAGAACTGCCCATCGGCATTGTCACTGCTGCCGTTGGCGCTCCCTTCTTCCTATGGATATTGCTGCGTCGTCGCGGCATTCTGGACCTATGACCATGATCCGCGTTTCCAATGTCTCCGTGTCGCTTGGCCGAAGCAAGATTGTCGAAGACGTATCCTTTGATGCAGGGGCAGGTGAGTTCACCGTTATCGTCGGCCCCAATGGTTCGGGGAAAACGACATTGATGCGTGCTCTCTCCGGTGATCTGCCCTATGAGGGCACAATCAGCATCAATGGCACCCTGATCAGCCAGTTGAAACTCTGGCAGATGGCGGCTATGCGGGCGATCCTGCCGCAATCCACCTCGCTGTCTTTCCCGTTCACCGTGCGGGAAATCGTCAAGCTCGGAATGACCAGCGGCCGCTCCGGCGCGGCGCGTCATGCCGTGGATACCCTGCCGGATGAAGCACTCGAACGGGTCGACCTTGCAGGCTTTGGTGGGCGTTTTTATCAGGAACTCTCCGGCGGCGAACAACAGCGGGTGCAACTGGCGCGGGTTCTCTGCCAAGTCTGGCAACCGGTGCTTGATGGCCAGCCTCGCTTCCTCTTCCTCGATGAGCCGGTTTCCAGCCTCGATATCAAACACCAGCTCATTATCATGCAGATTGCCCGCGATTTTGCTGATCGTGGTGGCGGCGTCATTGCAATTCTGCATGATCTCAACCTCACATCCATGTTTGCCGACCGTATTGTGGTTATGCATGAGGGCCATGCTGATACTGTGGGAACACCGACGCAAGTCTTGACGGATGACCGCATCTTGCGTGTTTATGAATGTGCGCTCAAAGTGGGCGGTCTGCCCGGCAAATCCGTACCATTTGTTTTGCCTCAATCTGCGATCCTCTGAGTTAGCGAAGATATCGCCATCTACCTATTGACTGCAGATGGCGATTTGATACTAAATATAGATGTTATGGTTCTGCCGAGTCGCAAGACCGGGAGCTAAGAGGGAAGCCGGTGAGGTGTCGTTGACATTGATGCCGGCGCTGCCCCCGCAACTGTAAACAGCGAGTTGTTGTCGATAATGCCACTGAAGCCGCACCCTTAAGGTGCAATCGCTTCGGGAAGGCCGACACCAGCGCCGACCTGTGAGCCAGGAGACCTGCCCTAACATGATGAACGTCCACGGGCGGGGTGTCCCGGTGTGTCGCTTGCAATGGTCAGTTTCTGACCTGTTCTTTGCACGCGTGCGCTCGACCTTTGCCCCCAACATTTGGGGTATAAGCACATGTCTCTTTCTCTTGAAACCACCCGTACCGATGGTCACGCACCTGTTCGCGCTGGCGAAAAGCCATCATCCTCGACAGAACCCGGCTACCGCGTCATCCGCCGCAATGGTTCGGTGACACCGTTTGATCCCCTGAAAATCACAGTCGCCTTGACCAAGGCTTTCCTCGCGGTTGAGGGCAATATCGCCGCTGGCTCGCGCCGTGTGCATGATGTGGTTGAAGGTCTGACCTCAGACATCGTGACAACATTGAAGCGCCGCAGCAGCGAAGGCCGTCTGTTTCATATTGAGGATGTGCAGGATCAGGTTGAGCTTGCCCTTATGCGCAGCGAGAACCACAAGGTTGCACGCGCCTATGTTCTCTACCGGGAAGAGCGCACGCGGGAACGCGCCAAACTGGCGGAGCCAGCGGCCGAAATAGGCCCATCGTTCAGCGTTACCTTGCTCGACGGCACCAAAGCGCCGCTCGATGACATTCGTCTCGCCCGCATCATCAATGAAGCCTGTGAAGGTCTGGAAGGGGTCAGTGCCACACCCATTCTCAGCGAGACCCAGCGCAATCTTTACGACGGCATCACGCTCGATGAGCTGTCGCTTGCGCCTATTCTGGCAGCGCGCACGCTGGTTGAAACCGAGCCGAATTACTCCTTCGTTACCGCCCGTCTGCTCCTCGACAAGCTGCGCCGTGAAGCATTGAGCTTTGTCTTTGGCCGGGCCGAGCAGGCAACCCAGCATGAAATGGCGGAACGTTATGCAGATTATTTTCCGGCCTATGTAAAAGCTGGCATTGAAGCCGAACTGCTCGACCCGGAACTGGCTCGTTTCGATCTCAAGAAGATTGCCGCTGCCTTGAAACCGGAACGCGACCTGCAATTCCAGTATCTCGGCTTGCAGACGCTTTATGATCGCTATCTCCAGCAGACACGCGGCATCCGGTTTGAATTGCCGCAAGCGTTCCTGATGCGCGTTGCCATGGGACTTGCGATCCGCGAGATCGACCGCGAAGCGCGCGCCATCGAATTCTACAATCTGTTGTCGTCCTTCGACTTCATGGCGTCCACGCCAACATTGTTCAACTCGGGCACCTTGCGCCCGCAGCTATCCTCCTGTTTCCTGACCACCGTCGCCGATGATCTCGACGGCATCTTCAAAGCCGTGAAGGACAATGCCCTGCTGGCGAAATACTCAGGCGGTCTTGGCAATGACTGGACGCCGGTGCGCGGCCTTGGCGCCCACATCAAAGGCACCAATGGCGAAAGTCAGGGTGTGGTGCCATTCCTCAAAGTCGCCAATGACACGGCCATCGCGGTCAATCAGGGTGGCAAGCGCAAGGGTGCCGTCTGCGCCTATCTCGAAACTTGGCATGTCGACATCGAAGAATTTCTCGATCTGCGCAAGAATACCGGCGATGACCGCCGCCGCACCCATGATATGAACACCGCCAACTGGGTGCCTGATCTGTTCATGAGCCGTGTTGAAGCGGATGCGCAATGGACCCTGTTCTCGCCGGATGAGACGCCTGATCTGCACGATCTCTATGGCGCCGCATTCAAATCCGCCTATGAGGCCTATGAAGCCAAGGCTGCGCGCGGTGAAATTCGTGTGTTCCGCACCATCAGGGCATTGGACCTGTGGCGCCGTATCCTGACCATGCTGTTCGAAACAGGCCATCCATGGGTGACTTTCAAGGACCCTTGCAATATCCGCTCGCCGCAGGGCCATGTCGGCGTCGTACATTCTTCGAACCTGTGCACGGAGATCACGCTTAATACATCCAAGGACGAAGTTGCGGTCTGCAATCTCGGCTCCATCAACCTTGCCAATCACATTGGCAGTCAGGGCCTTGGTCTGGAACGTTTGGCCCGCACGGTCGCAACAGCGATGCGGATGCTCGACAATGTGATCGACATCAATTTCTACACCATTCCCGAAGCGCGCCATTCCAATCTACGTCACCGTCCCGTTGGCCTTGGGCTGATGGGTTTTCAGGATGCCCTGCAAGCCTTGCGCATTCCCTATGCATCCAATGAGGCCGTGGCTTTCGCTGATCTGAGCATGGAAGCGATTTCCTACCACGCCATTTCCGCGTCGGTGGACCTCGCCAGCGAACGCGGCAGCTATCCAAGTTTCAACGGCTCGCTCTGGTCAAAGGGTATTCTCCCCATCGACTCCATCGAACTGCTCGATCAGGCCCGCACAGCAGCCGGTGCCAAGCTTTCCATGGATCGCAGCACGACCCTAGATTGGGAAGCCCTGCGCAAGCGGGTGAAGAAGACAGGCATGCGCAATTCCAACACCATGGCGATTGCACCAACTGCCACGATCTCAAACATCTGCGGTGTCGCCCAGTCCATCGAGCCCGCCTATCAGAACCTCTTCGTCAAATCCAACATGTCCGGTGATTTCACCGTTGTGAATGCCGCGCTTGTGCATGATCTGAAGGCACGCGGGCTATGGGACGAGGTGATGATCTCGGATCTCAAATATTTCGATGGCTCGGTCGGCGAGATTGACCGTATCCCTGACGATCTCAAGGCGCTCTTTGCCACCGCCTTTGAAATCGACAGCGCCTGGCTGATCGCGGCAGCTTCACGCAGGCAAAAATGGATTGATCAGGCGCAGTCACTCAATCTTTATATCGCCAACCCAAGCGGCAAGAAACTGGACGAGCTTTATCGCCTCGCCTGGAACAGTGGTTTGAAGACCACCTATTACCTGCGCTCGCGTTCGGCGTCCCACGTGGAAAAATCCACGCTGAAAGGCACGGATGGCAAGCTGAATGCCGTCGCCGCCAAGCCGATTGCTGAACCCATCATTCTTTCGGAACCGGCGGGTAATGCCTGTTCCATCAACGATCCTGACTGCGAAGCCTGCCAGTAAGCGCTCATGCGCCTGCCAAACCACACTTTGCAATGAATTGAAGGAGACAACCATGCTTGACTGGACCAACACCGAAGCTGCCGCCAATGCGGCCCGCGCTATCCATCCTGCTCTCGCGCCCGATCAGGCGCCTGCGACCGACGCCACGGGTCTTGGCGATATCGTGCGCGGCGGTGGCCGAGTGCGTGTCGATGACAAGGCGATGATCAATTCGCGCGCCGATGTCAACCAGCTCCTGCCGCTCAAATATCATTGGGCCTGGGAAAAGTATCTCAACGGCTGCAACAATCACTGGATGCCAACAGAAGTCTCGATGCAGGCTGATATCGCGCTCTGGAAATCCAAGGATGGCCTCACCGACGACGAACGGCGCATGATCAAGCGCAATCTCGGTTTCTTTGCCGCATCGGAGTCGCTTGTCGCCAACAATATCGTGCTCGCCATCTATCGCCACCTGACCAACCCGGAATGCCGCCAATATTTGCTGCGTCAAGCTTTTGAGGAAGCGGTTCATACCCATACGTTCCAATATATCGTTGAAAGTCTTGGGCTGGATGAGGGCGAACTGTTCAACATGTACCGCGAAGTGCCTTCCATTACCGACAAGGCGGCATGGGCGCTCAAGCACACGCAGAACCTCGACAATCCGGACTTCAAAACCGGAACGCCGGAGATGGATCAGGCGTTTCTGCGCGATCTTGTCGCCTTCTATGTGATTTTCGAAGGCATGTGGTTCTATACTGGTTTTGCCCAGATTCTGTCGCTCGGACGGCGCAACAAGATGGTCGGCATTGCCGAGCAGTATCAGTATATCCTGCGCGACGAGAGCATTCACATGAATTTCGGCATCGACGTGATCAACCAGATCCGTCACGAAAACCCGCATCTGTGGACGAAAGCCTTTACCGAAGAGCTGCGCGGAATGATCAGGGACGCCGCCGAACTCGAAGCTTCCTATAGCCGTGATACCATGCCGCGCGGTTTCCTCGGGCTGAATGCTGCCTTGTGCGAAACCTACATGCATTTCATCGCCAATCGCCGCTGCGCCCAGCTTGGCCTCGCACAGGTCTTTGCCGATACGGATAATCCGTTCCCGTGGATGTCGGAGGCGATGGATCTGAAGAAGGAAAAGAATTTTTTCGAAACGCGCGTCATTGAATATCAAAGCGGCGGAGCACTGGCATGGGATTGATGAATACCACACCATTGCCAGAAGACGTATTCGTTG
Source organism: Phyllobacterium sp. TAF24 (assembly GCF_052113785.1). Taxonomy (NCBI): domain Bacteria; kingdom Pseudomonadati; phylum Pseudomonadota; class Alphaproteobacteria; order Hyphomicrobiales; family Phyllobacteriaceae; genus Phyllobacterium; species Phyllobacterium sp. TAF24. The sequence goes on from NZ_JBFRDN010000003.1 coordinate 156,561, forward strand.
CCTGGCTGATGCAGCAACCGAAGAATGCTGATCTCGTGGCAGCAGCCAGCACCGAGGTGGCGCGTTTGCGCCGCCACGCGGGCCATCCGGGTGTCAAACGATTGCATGATCTCTTTTGTGCTCTGATCAGCGCAAAGGAAGCAGGGCTCCGGCCAAAAACATCGCAGTCGAAGCAATGAAACGGAAAGTGCTCATCATCGGCATCGGGGCAGGCAACCCTGACTATGTCACCATTCAGGCTGTGAACGCGCTCAATCAGGTCGATGTCTTCTTTATCCCAGACAAGGGCGTCGAGAAGGAACAGTTATCACGCATTCGCCGCGAGATCTGCGAGCGTTTCATCAGGGATCATGAGTATCGCATGGTGGATTTTGAAACGCCCGTCCGCCACAAGCCATCATCGACCTATCGCTCCAGTGTCGAGGATTGGCACGACAAGGTGGAAGCAACCTATGCGCATTTGCTGATGGAGGAGCTTGGCGATGATCAGTGCGGGGCGTTTCTCGTCTGGGGTGATCCATCTCTTTATGACAGCACATTGCGGATTCTGGATCGTCTCAATGCCAAGGGTGGCTTTGAACTCGAATATGATGTGATCCCCGGCATAACAAGCATTCAGGCACTGACGGCCAAGCACAAGGTCGTGCTCAATCGTATTGGTGAGTCCATCACCATCACGACAGGCCGCAAGCTGGAGGAGGGGTTTCCCAACAACTCCGAAAGCATCGTGGTCATGCTCGACGGCGAGGGCGCTTTCAGGAATATCAAGGAAGACGTGGATATCTACTGGGGCGCCTATATCGGAACGGAAGACGAGATTCTTCTGTCCGGCCGGTTGCGCGATGTGGTCGATGAGATCGAACGATTGCGCAACGTGGCGCGTGAACGAAAAGGCTGGATCATGGATACATATCTGCTGAAACGAACGGGTGAAAAATAGCCGTTAGGGACGGTTTTGCAGCAGCATGACAAGACGCCGCAGGTGCGACAGAATTTGCCGCCAATAGAATTGATTTGTTGACATAAAGATATCTTTATGTGAGTTTATGCCTCCCATCCCAAGATGGCCAAGAGGCGTTTGTACGATGAATATTGCAGTCGATAATCTGTTTGGTCCCATGGGCGCTCCGCGGGACGGTTCGGAAGTGTTTGAAGCGCTGACCAAGGCGGCGCAGGAACGCATCCTGATTCTCGATGGTGCTATGGGCACGCAGATTCAGGGGCTGAGCCTTAACGAGGATGATTTTCGCGGTGACCGCTTTACCGATTGCTCCTGCCACCTGCAGGGCAATAATGACCTTCTGATTCTGACCCAGCCACAGGCAATCGAGGATATTCACTACGCCTATGCCATGGCTGGCGCTGATATTCTTGAAACCAACACCTTTTCGTCCACGACCATCGCCCAGGCTGATTACAGCATGGAAGAGGTGGTCTATGAGCTGAACCGTGATGGCGCACGCCTTGCGCGCCGTGCCGCCATCAAGGCTGAACAGAAGGACGGCAAGCGCCGCTTCGTTGCCGGTGCGCTTGGACCGACAAACCGTACAGCCTCCATTTCGCCCGATGTGAACAATCCCGGTTATCGCGCCGTTACGTTTGATGATCTGCGCATTGCCTATGCGGATCAGGTGCGCGGTCTTATGGATGGCGGTGCTGATATCATCCTGATCGAAACGATCTTCGATACGCTGAATGCCAAGGCCGCAATTTTTGCGACGCAGGAAGTCTTTGAGGAAAAGGGTATTACCCTGCCTGTGATGATCTCCGGCACGATCACCGATTTATCAGGGCGCACATTGTCCGGCCAGACGCCAACCGCTTTCTGGCATTCCGTCCGCCATGCGGAGCCTTTTACCATTGGCCTGAATTGCGCACTTGGTGCCAATGCGATGCGCGCTCACCTCGCAGAAATTTCAAGCGTTGCTGATACCTTCGTCTGCGCCTATCCCAATGCCGGACTGCCGAATGAATTCGGTCAGTACGACGAAAGCCCCGAGGCCATGGCCGAGCAGCTTGAAGGCTTCGCACAGGAAGGCCTGCTCAACATCGTCGGCGGCTGCTGCGGTTCGACGCCGGAGCATATCCGGGCAATTGCCGAAGCTGTTGGAAAATATCCGCCGCGCCAGATCCCCGATATATCGATTCATATGCGCCTTTCCGGCCTTGAGCCGTTCACGCTGACCAAGGATATCCCCTTCGTCAATGTGGGCGAGCGCACCAACATCACCGGCTCGGCCAAGTTCCGTAAGCTGATCACCGCGGGCGATTTCGCAGCGGCGCTTGATGTGGCGCGCGATCAGGTCGCCAATGGTGCGCAGATCATCGACATCAATATGGATGAAGGCCTGATCGACAGCGAAAAGGCGATGGTCGAATTCCTTAATCTGATTGCCGCCGAGCCCGATATTGCGCGCGTGCCTGTCATGATCGATAGTTCCAAATGGGATGTCATCGAAGCTGGCCTGAAATGCGTGCAGGGCAAGCCGCTCGTCAATTCGATCTCCATGAAAGAAGGCGAGGAAGCGTTCCTGCATTATGCAAAACGCGTGCGAGCCTATGGTGCTGCCGTCGTGGTCATGGCCTTCGATACGGAAGGTCAAGCCGATACGCTGGAGCGCAAGGTTGAAATTTGTACCCGCGCCTATGAACTCCTGACCAAGGAAGCCGGTTTTCCACCTGAGGATATTATCTTTGATCCGAATGTGTTCGCCGTTGCCACCGGTATCGAAGAACACAATGGCTACGGCGTCGCCTTCATCGAGGCAACGCGGCAGATCACCGAAACACTGCCGCATGTGCATATCTCAGGTGGCATTTCCAACCTGTCATTCTCGTTCCGTGGCAATGAGCCGGTGCGCGAAGCCATGCATGCCGTGTTCCTCTACCACGCCATTCAGGTCGGCATGGATATGGGTATCGTCAATGCCGGACAGCTGGCGGTCTATGAATCCATCGACAGGGAATTGCGCGACGCTTGTGAAGATGTCGTGCTCAACAGGCGTGATGATGGAACGGAGCGGCTGCTTGATCTGGCCGAACGCTATAAGGGTTCGGCAGGCAAGGAAGCCCGCGAGCGCGATCTCGCCTGGCGCGAATGGAGCGTCGCCGACCGCATTTCCCATGCCCTCGTCAATGGCATCACCGAGTTTATCGATGTCGACACCGAAGAAGCACGGCTTGGTTCCGAGCGGCCGCTGCATGTGATCGAAGGCCCGTTGATGGCGGGCATGAATGTGGTGGGCGACCTTTTCGGTGCCGGAAAGATGTTCCTGCCGCAGGTGGTGAAATCCGCCCGTGTGATGAAACAGGCCGTGGCGCTGCTTCTGCCCCATATGGAAGCGGAAAAGCTTGCCAATGGCGGCACAGGTGAACGTGAAAGCGCGGGCAAAGTGCTGATGGCAACAGTCAAGGGTGACGTCCACGATATCGGCAAGAACATTGTCGGCGTCGTGCTCGCTTGCAACAATTACGAGATCATCGATCTCGGCGTTATGGTGCCTGCCACCAAGATTCTTCAGACAGCGAAAGAGCTGAATGTCGATATTATCGGGCTATCAGGGCTGATCACGCCCTCGCTTGACGAGATGGTGCATGTGGCTTCCGAGATGGAGCGGGAAGGCTTTAACATTCCGCTGCTGATCGGCGGCGCAACGACAAGCCGCGTCCATACGGCGGTCAAGATCAATCCGCGCTATCATAGCGGCCAGACTGTCTATGTCACCGACGCAAGTCGCGCCGTCGGTGTGGTTTCAAACCTGCTCTCGCCAGATGCGAAAGGCGGCTTCGTCGACAATATTCGCAAAGAGTACAACAAGGTTGCCGAGACCCATGCCCGCAACGAAGCCGACAAGCAGCGGCTGCCACTCGCAAAGGCCCGTGCCAATGCGCACAAGATCGACTGGTCTGGCTATGAACCGCCAAAGCCATCTTTCCTTGGAACGCGGGTGTTTGAGAATTACGATCTTGCCGAACTGTCGCGCTATATCGATTGGACACCTTTCTTCCAGACCTGGGAATTGAAGGGACGCTATCCCGCTATTCTCGAAGACGAACATCAGGGCGCAGCGGCGCGGCAGTTGTTTGCCGATGCGCAGGCCATGCTGACCAAGATCATTGACGAAAAGTGGTTCAATCCGAAAGCCGTCATCGGCTTCTGGCCAGCGGGCACGGTCGGCGACGATATCCGTCTGTTCACCGATGAGACGCGCGCGAAAGACCTTGCCACGCTCTATACATTGCGCCAGCAGCTCTCGAAGCGCGATGGTCGTCCGAATGTTGCCCTCTCCGATTTCGTCGCACCGGTAGACAGTGGCAAGCAGGACTATATTGGCGGCTTCGTTGTCACGGCGGGTATAGAAGAGATCGCCATCGCCGAACGTTTCGAGCGGGCCAATGATGATTACTCCTCCATTCTGGTCAAGGCTCTGGCAGATCGCTTTGCCGAAGCCTTCGCCGAATTGATGCATGAGAAGGTACGCAAGGAGTTCTGGGGCTATGCGCCCGAGGAAAGTCTGCAACCGACAGAACTGATCGGCGAGCCTTATCGCGGTATCCGTCCGGCACCCGGCTATCCGGCCCAGCCTGATCATACGGAAAAAGACACGCTGTTCCGTTTGCTCGATGCGGAAAAGCAGATCAATGTGCGCCTGACCGAGAGCTATGCCATGTGGCCGGGCTCATCGGTGTCGGGGATCTATCTCGCCCATCCGGAATCCTATTATTTTGGCGTCGCCAAGGTGGAGCGCGATCAGGTTGAGGATTATTCCGAGCGTAAGGACATGCCTGTTGAGGACGTCGAGCGTTGGCTTGGCCCAATCCTCAATTATGTTCCTGCGCCAAGGGCTCAAGCGGCCGAGTGAAGGTAATTGCGGGGAGGTGCTCCCAGCATACGCTTGAACATAGTGGTAAAGGCGGGAACGCTGTTATAGCCAAGGTCAAGTGCAACGCTCGTCACCGGCTCGCCTTCCGTCAAGCGCGGCAGGGCGGATAGAAGGCAGGCCTGTTGTCGCCATGTCGAGAGGCTCAATCCCGTCTCGCGCCGGAAAAACCGCGTAAACGTGCGGCGGCTCATACCCAAGCGATCCGCCCAATCATCAATATTGGTGCGCGGTGAAGGGTCTTTCAGAAAACTCCGGCAGAGCGCTGCAAGTCTCGTATCATCAGGAAAGGGCAGACCGAGCGGCTGCTCTTCCAGCATGGGAATTTCATGCAGCAGCAATCCCATCATATAGGTGGCGCGCGGGCTTACCTGTTCCTGCTCCGGTGAAGCAACCACTTCGCGAATGAGCGTGTCCATGAGAGGCGTCAGGCTGGTTACGTGCAGATGGCTCTTCAGCCCCTCAACAGCATCAGGCCGCACATAGATGGAATGCATGGCCACATCACCATGCATATCCACCGCATGTCCTATTCCGGCCGGAAGCCATAAAGCATGATGCGGCGGAACCATCCAGCGGCCGAACTTCGTTGTCACCATTGCAACACCGGTCATCGCGTGCAGAAGCTGCGACAGGCTATGGCGATGTTCAGGGATATGGCAGCCGGAAGGATAGTGCGCGAGGCCCGCAACAACATCGCCCTTGGATTGCTCAAGCCATTCAAGCCGTTGAAGGTGAAGCCGCAGAAAATCTTTTGCAAAGAAGCTTGCTTCAGGAAATTTCAGATAGAGCATCGGACTTGGCCCACTTGCGAAAGAAATAGACCAAACCACGAAGGCGGGTTCTGCGCAACAAGTATATCAGAGAGGTGAAGGGGACGCGGCGGTCGCGATTCACCCCCTCATTCTCCGATGGAACGCCCGATATGACCGATACGTCCTTGCCTTTGCAGCGCTCAAGCGCTGAAACCACCGCCTTCGCGATCATTTTCGCCGTCAGCTTCTGCCACCTGCTCAATGATATGATGCAGTCAATGCTTTCGGCTATCTACCCGATGCTCAAGACCAATTACGGGCTCGACTTCAAACAGATCGGTCTTCTTACCCTGACGTTTCAGGTCACTGCATCGCTGCTGCAACCCATTGTCGGCACTTACACCGACAAACGCCCGATGCCCTATTCCCTGCCTGTTGGCATGGGCTTTTCGCTTGTCGGCCTTGGCCTCCTGTCGATTGCCACGCACTATTCGATGCTGCTCATCGGTGCTGCCTTTATCGGCATTGGCTCGTCCATCTTCCATCCGGAATCGTCGCGCGTTGCTCGTCTTGCTTCCGGTGGACGCCATGGCCTTGCCCAGTCGCTGTTTCAGGTTGGCGGCAATTTCGGCACGGCACTTGGCCCATTGCTGGCGGCATTCATCATCCTGCCACACGGCCAGCAGAGCATTGCCTGGTTTTCTGCGGCTGCGCTGATCGGCATGATCATCCTTTATCAGGTCGGCAACTGGTATCAGCGCTATCGCGCCGCCAACTCGAAAAAGCCACCTGCAAGCCGCGCCCTGAAACTGCCGCGCCGCAAGGTGACAATGTCGCTGATCATTCTGACATTGCTTGTTTTCAGCAAGAACATCTATCTGGCCAGCATATCGAGCTACTACACGTTCTACGTGATCCATAAATTTGGCATCACCGTGCAACAGTCGCAGTTGATGCTCTTCCTGTTCCTTGGTGCAGCGGCTGTCGGTATCATTGGTGGCGGGCTGGTCGGTGACAAGATCGGCGTCAAGACCGTGATCTGGTTTTCGATCCTTGGCGTCCTGCCGTTCACGCTGCTGATGCCCTATGCCAACCTGTTCTGGACGGGGGTACTGACCGTATTCATCGGCCTCATCCTGTCTTCTGCCTTCCCCGCTATCGTGGTGTTTGCACAGGAACTGGTGCCGGGACGCGTCGGCATGATTGCCGGTATCTTCTTCGGCTTCGCGTTCGGCATGGCCGGGATTGCGGCTGCGGTTCTCGGTGTGGTTGCCGACAGCAAAGGCATCGACTTTGTCTATATGATCTGCTCCTACCTGCCGTTCCTTGGCCTCCTCACCATCTTCCTGCCGAGCATGCGTGAGTTGAAGGGAGAGTCGGTGCTCGCACCGGCGTAACAGGCAGCGCTATTGTTGCCCTAGGGCGACAGTCGTTGAAATAACAGATCACGACGACGTCAGGTCCGGAACAGTCATGTTTCGGGCCTGATTTCAATTGGATGAATGATTTCAACAGCTAAACATGATTTCTTTATTCACATTTTTATACTTAGTGCAAAACCTTCTGGAAGCGTTCTAAATCATTGTTGTTGCGCGCTATTTCACACCATATTATCCAAAAGTATGACGTTTCAACCGCGCATGAACACCAAGATCAATGGCTTTACAGTCGTGGGAGGCCTGCAGAGGCGTTCCTGGGACGGTATTGTCGCCGATCTTTTCAGTGTCGATTGTGCCCCCGATGCGAGTGGCCAATACCAAGCCCAGGATCCCAGGCTTTTCATCATCCTTGATGGGCTGAAGACCGGCACCTTCAATGTGAAACTGGACCCGAAAAGCAAAGATCTCGGCAGCGAGGGCGTTGCCAATCCCATGTGCTATGTTCCGGCGGGAATGCCGCTCTGGTCCCGTCTTGATGCGATCAAACATATCAGGCATATCGACCTGCATTTCGATATCAAAGCATTGGTTAAACGCTTCGGCGAAGATGTTGATCTGGATGTGATGGCCCAGCCACGTCTGATGTTTTCCGATGCCCGCATTCTGGCGCTCGCCAATCTCCTCGCAGGGGAATGCAACAATCCGGAACCATTGCACCAGCTCTACGGGGAGAGTCTGGCAATCTCCGTGTTCTCGGTGCTGTTCGACATCAAGGCCAAGGCGGAACGCAAGCGAAGCAAGCTTGCCCCATGGCAATTGCGCCGTGTGACCGATTATCTCGAAGAAAACTGGATGCATTCGATCCGTCTGCAGGAGTTGGCGGAACTGGCTGGATTGTCGCAATCGCATTTTGGCCACGCCTTCAAAGCCTCAACAGGCATGCCGCCACATCAATGGCAGATGAGCGTTCGCGTGCGGCGTATCGAGGAGATGTTGCTGCACTCGAACCATAGTCTCAATCACATTGCGGAACTCGCGGGCTTCGCCGATCAGGCTCACTTCACACGCGTATTTCGCCAACACACCGGCGTCACACCAGCCGCATGGCAGCGCGTACAGAAGTAACCGGCGGACTTTAGCCCAAAAACGTTCAAGAATCCGCGATTTCAGACAAGACCCCACTATATAGTTGAGTTAAATAATCATAATATCTTTCAGGCACATGATGATACCAGCGCGGGTGCAGCGGCGTGCGGGATCATTGTATTTTGGGGCGACACAATGACAAGAAACAACCGGACCCGCTGGGTGAGCCTTTTGCTTGCCAGCACGACACTGGGCATTTCGATCATGCCGAATGCTGCCAATGCTCAAGAGCCCATCGTCCTGAAGGAAATCGTCATTGATGGTGGCAATGGCTCGACAACCGGTCCCGTGAATGGATATGTAGCCAAGAAAACCGAGGCTGGCTCCAAGTCAGATATGCCGATCACTGCTATCCCGCAGTCCGTTTCGGTCGTTGGCCAACAGGAATTGCAGGACCGCGGCGTCAAGAAGGTTGATGAAGCGCTGCGCTACACGGCTGGTGTCACCGCATCGCCCTTCGGTGAAGACCCCGATACGGACTGGATTTTCATTCGCGGTTTTCAGGCTACACAGACAGGCATATTCCTCGATGGCCTGCCGCTGTTCGGTTATGGTTTTGGCGGCTTCCAGATTGATCCATTCATGCTTGAACGCGTGGAAGTCCTCAAAGGCCCGGCATCCGTGCTTTATGGCGGCGCCAATCCCGGCGGCATCGTCAATATGGTGAGCAAGCGTCCACAGAAAGACCGCTTCGGCCGTATCGAAACCGGCATCAACCAGTATGGCAATGCTTATCTCGGTGTTGATGTCGGCGACAGGATCGATGAAAACGGCGTGTGGACCTATCGTTTCACTGGCCGCGTTGCGGGCGGCGACCAGCAGACGGATTTTGCCGAGGACCTGCGCGGTATCATCGCGCCGCAGCTGACCTATGAGCCATCGGCAGACACCAAGATTACGCTGCACGGTTACTTCTCAGCACTTGACCAGACCCATTCCGGCGGCAGCTTCCTTCCCTATGTGGGCACGGTTGTTGATGCGCCATTCGGCAAGATCAGCCGCGATGCGAATTTTACTGAACCCGGCATCGACAATGGCAAATACAAACAGGCGATGATCGGCTACGAAGTCGAGCATACATTCGACAGCGGCTGGAAACTCAGCCAGAATGTCCGCTACGGCCACATGACGAAGCAGGAAACCAGCCCTTATCCCTATGGCTATGTTGACCCGGCCTATCCTTATGGTGGTGGTCCGAACCCGACAACGCCGGATAATCTGCTGTATCGCATTGGCTTCAATCACGACACCAGGGTCGATACATTCCTGATGGACAACCGCGCCGAGAAGGAATTCTCGACCGGACCACTCGAACATAAGTTCCTGTTTGGTGTTGACTATAAATATTACAAGATCGATCAGGTACAGGCGTCAGGCGGCGCAACACCGATCAGTGCCAATAACCCGGTCTATGGGGCGCCGCAGGGCTCAACGAGCGTCTATCTCGATCAGGTTCTGAAGATGAACCAGATTGGCGTCTATGCGCAGGATCAGGTGCGCTTTGGCGATGGCTGGCTGGTCACTCTGAATGGCCGCTACGATTATGTGAAAATCCAATCGGATTCAGCTGAAGGTCCCTATTTCCCGTTGGGCCCAACCTATGAATACAACAAGAGCGCTGTCAGTGGGCGTGTCGGCCTCGGCTATGAATTTTCCAACGGCGTAACGCCCTATGTCAGTGCCGCTACATTCTTCAATCCGGTGATTGGCGTAACATTGGGCGATCCTTTAAAGCCGGAGGAGGGCTATCAGTTTGAGGCTGGCGTCAAATATGTACCTGACTTTGTTGATGGCCTGCTGACTGCCTCTGTATTCCAGATCACCAAACAAAATGCTCTGTCGCGTATTCCGGGTACATTCATCGACACGCAATTGGGCGAGGTCACATCAACCGGGCTTGAACTCGAAGGTAAGGTCAATATCGACCAGAACTGGAAGGCTCTGGCATCACTGACCGTCCTCGACATGGAAATCACCAAGGACGAGGACTCCAAATTGGTTGGCAACTGGCCAACAATCGTTCCCAAAGTGTCTGCCGCGTTCTGGCTGGATTACACGGTCGACCAAGGGCCATTGGAAGGCGTCAATTTGGGTGCAGGCGTTCGCTATCAGGGTGAATCCTATGCCAATAAGAGCAATACCCTCAAAGTGCCCGGTGCGACGCTGTTTGATGCGGCGATCCGTTATGAAAAGGATAGCTGGGGCGTGGCTCTCAATGTCACCAACCTTTTCGACAAAGCCTATGTGAAGGGCTGCGACGGTGAGGCAGTGTGCGGTTATGGCGATGGCCGGACGTTTACGCTATCCGCCCATACCAAGTGGTAGCGCGAAAACACCATTTACAAAACTGACGAATCTGGACACCCGCGATGCAAATGCATGGCGGGTGCTTTCCTTTCAGGTGCTCCTGACTCGATTTGTCAGGAGGTGGTTTGAAAACCTGTTCTGATCACCATATAAGGAAAACAATTCTTCCAATGATGGTTCGCATCTCCAGTTCGTTCGTCTGGAGACGCCGCGGCCGAAAATTCCGTTCGGATAGTCTCATGTCATCAGCCATATCTGTTTCCAACCTGTACAAGACCTATGGTTCAGGTTTTGAAGCACTGAAGAACATCAACCTCGATATCCATCACGGCGAGATCTTTGCATTGCTCGGGCCGAATGGTGCTGGCAAGACGACGCTGATCAGCACGATCTGTGGTATCGTCAATCCAACATCGGGGACGATCCTTGCCGATGGCCACGACATCCTGAAGGACTATCGCGCGGCGCGTACGAAAATCGGCCTTGTCCCGCAGGAATTGACGACAGACGCTTTCGAGACGGTGTGGAACACTGTCAGTTTCAGCCGGGGCCTGTTCGGGAAACCATCCAATCCTGCTCATATCGAGAAAATCCTGAAAGAACTCACGCTGTGGGACAAGAAAGACAACAAGATCATCACCCTGTCAGGCGGCATGAAACGCCGTGTGATGATCGCCAAGGCACTGTCGCACGAACCGGAAATTCTGTTCCTCGATGAACCAACCGCCGGTGTCGACGTGGAGTTGCGCCGAGACATGTGGAACGTGGTTCGGGCGCTGCGCGAGTCTGGCGTTACCATCATCCTGACGACCCATTACATTGAAGAAGCCGAGCAGATGGCAGACCGCATCGGTGTCATCAGCAAAGGCGAGATCATCCTGATCGAAGAAAAAAACGAGCTGATGCGCTCGCTCGGCAAAAAGCAGCTCCGGCTGCAATTGCAGGAAGAGCATAAGACCATACCAGCGGCTTTGGCCAAATATGGCCTTGAACTGACGCCAAGCGGCTGCGAGCTGATCTACAGCTACGACGCCCATGAGGACAAAACCGGCATCGCCGCCTTGCTCAAAGATCTGGACAAGGCTGGGGTAGGGTTCAACGACATTCAGACGAAGCAAAGTTCGCTTGAGGAAATCTTCGTCAATCTGGTGAGAGAACGCAAATGAACCTTTATGCGATCCGCGCGATCTATCTGTTTGAAATGCATCGCACATGGCGCACGATCATGCAGAGCATCATCTCGCCCGTTATTTCCACAAGCCTGTATTTTGTTGTCTTCGGTTCGGCGATCGGCGGACGCATTCCTGAAATCAATGGTGTCAGCTATGGTGCATTCATCGTGCCGGGGCTGGTCATGCTGTCGCTGCTGACACAAAGCATCTCCAATGCTTCCTTCGGCATCTACTTTCCCAAATTCACYGGAACGATCTACGAACTGCTGTCCGCGCCTGTCTCCTATTTCGAGATTGTCGTCGCCTATGTCGGAGCGGCGGCGTCGAAATCGATTATCCTTGGAGTGATCATTCTGGCAACGGCCGCACTGTTCGTGCCGATGCGGATCGACCACCCCTTTGTCATGGTGCTGTTTCTGGTGCTGACGGCGGTGACCTTCAGCCTGTTCGGCTTCATTATCGGTATCTGGGCGGATGGCTTTGAAAAACTGCAGCTGGTGCCGCTGATGATCGTCACGCCGCTGACTTTTCTGGGCGGCAGCTTCTACTCCATCGACATGCTGCCACCATTCTGGCGGACTGTTACCCTGTTCAATCCGGTGGTCTACCTGATTAGCGGGTTTCGCTGGAGCTTCTACGGAGTGTCAGACGTGCATATCGGAACAAGCCTTGGGATGACGGCAGTGTTCCTCGTCGTCTGTATTCTGATTGTGCGCTGGATGTTCAAGACGGGATACAGGCTGAAAAGCTAAGCCTATTCTTCCCAACGCTGCGACGGATCGCGATCATCAGTCGTATGATTGCGCTCCTCGCTGCTGAGGAAGTCAGCTGAAATCTCTTCGGATTTCAGCAACAGGCGGCCATCCTGATCAGACACAGCGCCATAGGCGATGCCGCGCTCTGGCGTGGATGGTTTGAACAAGATTTTCACTGTCGGACCCATACGCGTTCCCCGTACTTAAAATCGTACGCACTACCCACGACGTGTATGATGCAGGCAAAAGCCGCTGAGAGTCGAGTCCCTTCACCGGCTCCAGAGTCCATAGAGGACCAAAGCCACGAACAGTGTAACGAAAGCTGCGAAAGCAATATGCAGTTTTACCAGAACACTTTTGGTTCCCGATATACGCGCATTCAGTGGCCGGGTTTTCTCCGGGCGCGTACGCAGGCGCATCCGCGCCAATATATCATCCAGCGCCTTGCAGCCGTCCAACTCATCCTCATGTGAGGCAATGAACCGGAACAGCGCCGCGTCGAAAAGCAGATAGCCTGTTAAAAACAGGGTGACCAAGCCGCCAATCATCATGAGGGGCCAAAGCCCGGCAAACAGAGCGCCACCCTTGTCAGCGATAATGGAGGTGCCGACCATAAGTATGCAGGTAAGGACGCCATAGGTTATGGCGCGCTGCCTCAAATGATGAGCAAACTCGGCAGCATCTTCCTCCATGGCAGTCCTTTCCCAAGCCTTTGATATTATAGCCTGTGCCCACTCATTTTATGATCATATGGGACCACCCACAATCAGAATATTGCGGAGCATCGTTCAAACCATTTTTCAGGAACAGGCGTTAGGGCTTTGATCTTATAGGGCAAAGCGCCGGAAGACCTTTTTCAGCGTAAGGGCAGTTCCAATCGCAATAACCCCCGCGATTGCAACAGGTATGGCTGCAGCTTTCCAGCCAACGGCATCAACAAGACTGCCGACAACGACGGGACCAATCATCTGGCCAAGATTGCTGCCCTGCATAACAAGCCCGACTGACATCGCTCCAAGTTGCGCCTCCGGCACCGCCCGTGGTGCAGCCCCCATCATCGCCGAGGGAAGGCACCCGCCCACACCTGAGAAGACCACACAGAGACTGAAAATCAGCCATGTTGGTCCAGAAAGGGTAAACACAGCGACACCTGTCATTGTCATGATGGCGCTTGCCACGGCAAGCAGTAACCAGCGCGGCAGACCATGACGCAGCGCGATGCCAGCGCCAATATTGCCAACAATGTTGGTCACAATGGCAAAGGCAGTCATCACGCCCGCAGCCGTACTTGATACACCCATCCGTTCGGCCAGAAGGACAGGCAGAAAGCTGAACAGTGCAAAAAACTGCAGGCCATACATGGCGAACATCATGGCCAGAAGCAGCGGACCAGCTGACGTAACTGTCTTGCCTGCATTCTTCGCTATCGTGTTCAGTGAAGGCTTTGCCTGCGGTGATTTCTCTTTCGGAACAAGAATTTGCAACAGGAGAGCAAACAGGCAGGCAATAATCGCATTGGCGAACCAGAAAACGCGCCAGCCATCAATAGCAAGACCAAGCAGAATTGCCAGCGCGATTCCAGCCGGCATATAGCAACTCCAGAACGCGAAAACGAGATCACGATCCTGTGCCGTGGCAATGCGGTTGAGGATGGCAGACCCGGCAATTACCACGAACAGCAAACCCGTTCCCTCCAGAACACGCGCCGCAAGCAGGATGTTGAAGGTTTCGGTCGATGCGCCAATTGCGCTACCCAATGCAATGCCAAGAAGACCCGCGACAATCAGATTTCTGTCGCCAAAGCGCGTTGTGGCCGCTCCTGCGGGAATACCGCCCACCACCGCAAGCAAGGCGAAGATCGACATTACCCATCCAGCCTGACCAAGGTTCAGGTGAAAATCATTGCGCAATGCGGGAATGGCAATAGCGGCCTTGCCCACTTGAAGCGCGGCTACGACGCCGCTTGCTATAACAAGGATTGTGGAGAGACGATCGGTTTTGAGGGCGGGCAGGCTACTGATTTCCGTCACGACAGGTATCCGGGAGAATTACACTGCTTTCATCATCGCATGCCAATTCCATCGATGATATTGACAAAATTTGGCTCAATATGATCGATTAAATAGATCATGTTGGATGCACTCACGCTTGATCAGATGCGCATGTTTGTTGCCGTCACCGAGACCGGCAGCTTTCGCGCGGCGGCAACACAGCTGTCGCGCGTACAGTCTGCCATCAGCCACTCAATTGCAGGCATGGAAACCCAACTCGGTCTTGCGCTGTTTGACCGTTCGGGCCATCGGCCAGTTCTGACATCGGAGGGGCAAGCACTGCTTGCCGATATCAGAGCCATCCTGTTGAAGGTGGATACGATGCGGGCCCGGGCGCGGGGTTTGGGGGAGGGGCTCGAACTTGGCATATCCATCGCGCTTGACCCGCAATTTCCCGTTGAACTTGCGGCGAGTGCCTTGAAAGCGGTGCAGGATGCCTATCCCTCCGTTGGTGTACGGTTGACCATCGCCCCCATGGGAACGCCCATCGCTGCCTTGCGCGAACGCCGATGCACGATGGCCATTATGGCGTTGGACATGCCGGATCCGATGATAGAGCTGGAAGAGCTGGCCTTTCTCTGGCGCGTTGCCGTTGTCTCGCCACACCATCCGCTGGCGCTACGTGCTGCCCTTGGACCTGCTGTCACTGCGGCGGAGCTTGCCGATCATGTCCAGATTGTTGGTGAGGACCCCTCGCACCTGACAGAGGGCCGCGATTTTCACGTTCTGTCCCCGCGAACCTGGCGGGTCAGTGATAATGACACCAAGCGGGTTCTCATCCTGAAAGCCATTGGTTGGGGTAACCTGCCAATCTGGCTGGTTGAGAAGGATTTGAACGAGGGAAAGCTGGTGCGGGTGCCCACGGCCGAGTATGGCCAGAACGGCGAAACGATGCTGCGCGCCTATATTGCCCACCGTTCCGATGAGCCGTTAGGGCCCGCTTCGCGGCTGTTTCGCAAGGCGCTTATCGAGCAGGTTCAGCAGGAAAAAATATCCGCCCCCTGAATGTCCCGCTTTGCCATTGCTTCTGGAAAACACACTTTGGGGCTCCTCTACGGTTGTACTACCCCCTGTTCTGCACTAGGTGCTAACCGCGAACACACGCACTCTCTTGGGGGAAATATAATGCTTTGCCCGCGCTGATGCCCAAATTCTGCAGCACCAGCGTGGAAAGCAATAATGGCCGACAGGCCCAACTGCTCGGGCTGCTTTTGCCTGAGTGGAATTAAGAAAAGAAAAGGAAAGTAACAAAATGCCAGGATTCCGTTTTGCCATTGCGGCTGTCATGACCGTGTTCATGGCCCTGACAATCTCAGCTTGCTCGGACAGCGAGGTCACCCAGCGCAAGGCATTCATCGATTTTCTGCAGACACGCATTGTCGACAAGAAGGGTGTGAGCGTCCCGCAACTCACCGCAGAAGAGACCAAATCCCTGGGTTCCTATGCTGCTCAGTACAAGGTCATCACTGATTTTCACGCGGCCATGAATGAAAAGATCAGCAAGCCGATGGAAGCCCTTACTGCCAAGGGTGCGATTACATCCATCAATGATGCCATGAATCGCAAGGAAGACATCAAGGCCGCCTTCGCTGGCCTGAGCACTCTGCGCACCGCCATGGATGAAGAGCAGGCCACCGCAGATAAGGCTCATGCGGCATTGAAGCAGCCGGAGGACCTTAAGCCCGTTTTTGACAAGGCCTATGACAAGACCGTCAGCAATCTTGCCAATACCTATAAGGAAATCTTTCCGGCCACGAGCGAGACCTTTGACATTCTCCTGAAGGTTGTCGATTTCGTTGACCAGCATAAGGACAAGATCACGATTTCAGGCTCTATGTTTGAGGTGTCCGATCCTACTGTTCAAGCGCAACTGAACACTCTGCTTGAACAGGTCAATGCCAAGGGACAGGCCATGTCCCAGGCGCAGAAGAAAATGCGCGCAGCAATTTACGGCAATTAATCGACCCGGCCACGCGCGGCGACGGGGGCAATTTCGACCACCTCGTCGCCTGAAATTAGCACCACGCTGTCAAACAGGTTCGACACCACGCAGGCATGATTGGGGATAATCCGCACCCGATCGCCAATCTCAGGCTTGGATTTGCAACCTGATACATCGATTGTCCCATGTTCCTCGCTCAGCGATGTAATCACCGCTTCCGGGAACTCCACGATCCGCCCAAAACCTTCCATTCCAAATGTATCGCTCGACAGCGACTTTGAGCCCGCGTCGATAACCACACGGTTTTCCGTCGGGCGGCTGACAACGGTTGCAAGGACAGTCAAAGCACAA
This sequence comes from Phyllobacterium sp. TAF24, assembly GCF_052113785.1. NCBI lineage: Bacteria > Pseudomonadati > Pseudomonadota > Alphaproteobacteria > Hyphomicrobiales > Phyllobacteriaceae > Phyllobacterium > Phyllobacterium sp. TAF24. The sequence goes on from NZ_JBFRDN010000003.1 coordinate 173,299, forward strand.
TCGTCCCAGGTACCCGCATTCTTTGCCACCTGAAACCGGTCCATGTAGATATAGGTGCCGGGCCGATGTTCCGTGGCAGTTGTCACCTCGTGGGCATGCCACATATCGGGTGAGCCGCCATTCGAGATAATGCCGGGATTAAGACCCGCATCAATGGCTTTCTGCTTTGCTGATGCCAGCCAAGCCTGATTTTCAGCGACAGCGCCCGCTTTCGGATAGGTCATGAAACCCGCAAAGGTGAGACCGCTGGCGGCATCGATTGTCTTCGCCAATGCCACGGCCTCATCGGGCGTTTGCACCCCGCAGCGGCCCATGCCCGTATCGCATTCAACGAGAACTTCGAGCGGTTTTGCCGAATTGGCGAACGCAGCGGCGAGGCCACTCACCGTTGCCGCACTGTCGGCCGTCACAGCAATCTTGATACGGTGATGCAGCGCCACAAGCCGGTCGAGCTTGGCTTTGCCGATAATATTATAGGGAATAAAGATATCGGTGAGACCAGCATCGGCCATGACCTCGACTTCACCGAGTTTCTGGCAGGTGATCCCGATAGCACCGAGTTCCACCTGACGCTTGGCAAAACGCGGCAGTTTGTGTGTCTTGATATGTGGGCGCACGGCCAACCCATGCTTGTCCGCATAGGTCTGGAAGCGCTGCAAATTGGCATCTGCCCTGTTCACATCGATAAGGACGGCAGGTGTATCAAGTTCGGACAGTTTCAATTCTCAATCTCCAAGCGGAAGGTTCGGCGCATCGCTTTTTTGCATGCCCTGAAGGTTCTTGATCCGGCGCATACGTTCCACCGCCGGTGCGCCGATCTTTTCCGCCACGCTCATGGCAAGCATATCGGTAAGGGCAAGCAGCGCGTAGCGGGCGGGCGAGGGCCGGTAGATATTCGTGCCCTCTTCAATGTGAAAGGGCAAGACCAGTTGCGCCGCCGCAGCCAGCGAGGAATTCGCCGCTGTAAAGGCAATCGTTTTTGCGCCATAGCGTCCAGCAATGGTCACCGCGTCGATAACAGGTTTCACCTCGCCGGAAAGCGAATAGGCGACAATAACCGTATCCTTGTTGCTGGTGGCGGCCGTCATCTGCTGCATCTCGCCGTCAATATGTGACGACGCCAGAAGCCCCAGCCGGAACAGCCGGTTTTCAAGTTCTGTTGCGGCCATCGAGGATGCTCCGCCTGACCCATAGGCCCGAACCATGCCAGCTCCGGCAACGATTGCCGCAGCACGGTCAAGATCGGCGCGATTGATCAGGCCCGTCACAGTCTCGATTGCGTTCATGGCGCTGCTTGCAATGATGGAAGGCACACCATTGCCGGTAGAACTATCGGCGGGATTGACGGAAATGAACCGCCCGGCGATCGCCAGCGATTGTGCCAACCCGACCTTGAAGTCTCGGGTGCCTTCAAAGCCAAGCATGCGGCAGAAGCGGGTAATTGTCGGCTCGCTTACCCCCGCCTTTTCCGCCAGCCGCTCTATCGAAGCATGCGTGGCAAAATCCGCATCGGCCAGAACGGCGGCCGCCACTCTTTGATCGGATCGCTGACCGTTTTCAGCGATTTCCCGCAACCGCGCAACGATGTCGAAATGCGGCGAGGCCATGTGCTCTAAATCCGGTTTCCGGTTTTCCCGTCAAAGACATGAACTTTATCAGGATTGACTGTCAGCATCATCTGGCTACCCGGTTCAGGCGCGACGCGATCACGGAAGACTGCACGAACGCCAACACCGGCAATCGTGCCGAAGAGGTGTGTTTCCGAGCCGGTCGGTTCGATCACTGCAACCTTATAGGGGAAGCCCTGGCCACTTGCAGCGAGGCGGTAATGTTCAGGCCGGATACCGACTTCAATCGGCTGTCCTGAAGCCGCAGTTGTATCCCCGACGGGAATGGTAAAGCCTTCAGCGGTCCGCATACGCGCTACGCCATCACCACGCTCAAGCGTGCCCGGAATGAAGCTCATGGCGGGCGAGCCGAGGAATCCGGCAACAAATTTATTGGCAGGCCGGTCATAAAGTTCCAGCGGCGAGCCAATCTGTTCGATACGGCCACCGTTCATGACGACAATCCGGTCAGCCATGGTCATGGCTTCAATCTGGTCATGGGTGACATAGACAATGGTGGTTTTAAGCTGCTGGTGCAACGCCTTGATTTCCGTGCGCATTTGAACACGCAGTTTGGCGTCAAGATTGGAAAGCGGCTCGTCAAAAAGGAAGAGGTCCGGCTCGCGCACAATGGTCCGCCCCATGGCAACGCGCTGGCGCTGACCACCGGAAAGCTGGCGGGGCAGGCGGTCGAGATAATCATGCAGGTTGAGCGTTTCCGCTGCCTTGTTCACCTTGGCATCGATAATGCTGCCCGCCTCCCGGCGGATTTTCGGACCGAAACCGATGTTCTTGCGCGTCGTCATATGCGGAAACAGCGCATAGCTCTGGAAAACCATGGAAATATTGCGCTGCTGCGGCGCAAGGCCATTGGTCAGGCGATTGCCAATCCATAGTTCACCGGAGGAAATATCGTCGAGACCGGCAATCATCCGCAGAAGCGTAGACTTGCCGCAGCCCGAGGGGCCGATCAGCACGAGAAACTCGCCATCGTGTACGTCAAGATCGATGCCGTGCAGGACACTCATGGCACCGTAGGATTTGACAAGTTGTTTGATCTGCAATCCGGCCATATCAGTTTTTCCCTGCAAGAACTTCGTTGATGAAACGCAGATTGCCTGCTGTCAATCCGGCATCCACGGCGAGCGCTGTACCCGTTATGCCCGATGCCGCCGAAGAGGCCAGAAAAAGCGTGGCACTCGCCACTTCTTCCGGTGTCACCATACGCCCGAGCGGATAGTGCGGCAGGACCTTTGCCAGAAGCTCGGGATGGCCGGCAAGACGGTGATCCCATGCGGGTGTGCGTACTGAACCGGGGCAGACCGCATTGGCACGGATGCCATTTGCACCGCGCTCAACCGCCAGCGCCTTCACATAAGAAATCAGTCCGGCCTTGGCCGCCGAATAGGCAGGATTGCCAAAATGCGAGAGGGCATTCACCGATGAGATAAACACGATATTGCCGCCACCGCGTTTCGCCATGGCCTCGACAATGGGGGTGGTTACATGGAACGCACCATTCAGGTTGATCGCAATCTCGCGATCCCAGACATCGCCGTCCACCTGATCCAGCGTTTCCCCGCGGGTAAATCCGGCATTGTTGATCAACATATCCGGCGTACCGTTTGTCCTGATAAAGTCGCCAATAGCCTTTTCTGTTCCTGCGCGGTCTGTCAGCTCAAAAACCAGCCGGTGAGCGAGCGGCAACGCTTCCAACGCTTCAATGGTCTGGTCCGCACCGGAAACAATCGCTCCAGCTGCATCAAACGCTGATATCAGCGCCTGACCAATGCCACCGCCAGCGCCGGTGATCAGTACCTGCTTGCCTTTGAGGCCATAGAAATCATGCAAATGAGGTGAGGTCATCGTCCGTTCGTCTGTTCCCGTATTATTGGCCCGCTTTGACGGGCGATTTTTTGCGGATTCTGCCCGCTTGTCATCAAGCTAACGGCCAGACATGAAAAAAAGCAACATAAAAATACACGAAACAAACCTAAAAATTCGCTTGCATGAAATTAAATTACATTTGAAGATAGATGGGCTGGTTGGAGAGAACAGTCTTTTCGGGAAGCGCAGCGACGCACCCGCTACAGATGGTTCATGAGAAAACAAACACCGCCCGAACGCGGTGATAACAAGGGGAATGACAATGACATTCAGACAGAAACTTGGCCTTCTTGCCGGAGCAAGCATCGTTGCTTTCAGCAGCAGCGCCTTTGCCGACAGCACCGTGCGCGTGACCATCGCCGAATATAGCAAGGGCACAGGACCCTATTTCCAGGAAGCTGCCAAGGCATTTGAAGCGGCTAATCCTGACGTCAAAATCCAGATCGAAGTTGTGCCATGGGACAGCCTGCAGCAGAAGCTGACCACCGATATCTCAGCCGGTGCCAATGCCGATCTTTCCATCATCGGCACACGCTGGCTGCTCGATTATGTGTCCGAGGGCATCGTTGCGCCGCTTGATGAGCACATCAAGCCCGAGTTCAAGGCCCGCTTTATCGATACATTCCTTACGCCGTCAGTCATGAACGGCAAAGTCTACGGCCTGCCAATCGCCGCCTCGGCCCGCGCCATGTATTACAACAAGGATATTTTCGCCAAGGCTGGCATCAGTGCGCCGCCAGCAACATGGGCTGATTTCAAGACCGATGCGGAAAAGATCAAGAAGCTTGGCGGTGAGACCTATGGTTTCGGCCTGCAGGGCAAGGAAATCGAGACCGATGTCTATTTCTATTACGGCATGTGGTCGAATGGCGGCGAGATCGTCAAGGACGGAAAATCCGGACTTGATTCCAAGGCAGCCATTGAAACGGCCAAGCTTTACAAGAGCTTTATCGATGGGGGCCTGACCCAGCCGGGTGTAACTTCCTATTCGCGTGAAGATGTGCAGAACCTGTTCAAGCAGGGCAAAGTGGCAACTGTTATCACGGCTCCTTTCCTGTCAGGCCAGATCAAGACAGAGGCGCCGAAGCTGAATTATGGCGTAGCGCCAATTCCAGCCGGTCCAAACGGCGACAAGGGTACCTATGGTGTGACCGACTCCATCGTCCTGTTCGAAAACTCCAAGAACAAGGAAGCCGCGTGGAAGTTCCTCGATTTTATCTTCACCGCCGAACAGCGCACCAAGTTCGACAAGATCGAGGGCTTCCTGCCAGTTAATGCAGAAGAAGCCAAAGACCCATACTTTGCCGATAATGCCGATCTGAAAGTGTTCACATCGCTTCTGCCCAATGCCCGCTTTGCACCGGTTATTCCGGGCTGGGAGGATATTGCCAAGACAACCTCCAATGCCGTGCAGAAGATTTATCTCGGACAGGGTGAAGCTGAAGCGACGTTGAAAGAGGCGGCAGCCAAGATCAACGCAACGCTGAAATAATGTGAGATGGCGATAGGGGCGGTGTGTTGTTTTACCCCCACCGTCGCTTCGCTCCGACCCTCTCCACAAGGGGAGGGTGAAGACAATCACCGAGTTTGCCGCTGCCTTACCCTCCCCATCGTGGGGAGGGTCGGAGCGACGGTGTGGGAGTCTTCACGGATCACACCAAGAAACCTGATCGAAGGAACGCACGCTTATGCAACGGGCAACAGCCCCCTATTTTCTCATCCTGCCGAGCTTTCTTCTGGCAGCCGCCATTATCCTCTGGCCGCTGAAAGAGATTGTGTCGCTCTCACTGCATGACGTGAACCGTTTCGGTATCCTTCGGGATTTCGTCGGGCTTGAGCATTTCCGCGTTCTGTTTGCAGACCCTGACTTTATCGCCGCCACATGGCGCACGCTGATCTGGACCGCCTGTGTTGTGCTTGGTACGCTCATCGTATCGGTACCCATCGCACTGATCCTCAATGAGGATTTCTACGGTCGCGGCATTGCCCGCATCCTGATCATGCTGCCTTGGGCGATTTCGCTGACCATGACCGCCGTTGTCTGGCGTTGGGCTCTGAATGGCGAAAGCGGCATGCTGAATTCAGCGCTACGCGATCTTGGTGTCATTGGCAGCAATATTCAGTGGCTGGCCGAAGCTTCCACGGCTTTTCCAATGCAGATCCTGATCGGCATTCTCGTCTCGGTTCCGTTTACCGTCACCATCTTTCTGGGCGGTCTTTCATCGGTTCCCGAAGACCTCTACGAAGCCGCTGCCACCGAAGGGGCAGGGCGCTGGGACCAGTTTCGCCTGATTACGCTGCCGCTGCTGCGTCCATTCATCAACATCGCTTTCGTTTTGAACACCATCTATGTCTTCAATTCGTTCCCGATCATCTGGGTAACCACACAGGGCGGTCCGGCGAATTCAACCCATATTCTGGTGACCTACCTCTACGAGCTTGGGTTCCGCCTTGGCCGACTTGGCGATGCTGCGGCCATCTCATTGATCATGTTCGCGATCCTTCTCGTCTTCACCCTGATCTATGTGCGGCTTGCCATGCGCGAGGAGAAGGCATGATGAACAGGAAACTCAAACGCTCGCTGCTTTTCTGGCTGTGTCTCTCGCCCATCATTGTGGTGATCCTGTTCCCTTACGCGGTCATGACCATCACCTCGCTCAAATCAGCAACAGAGGTATTGAACCCCACATGGTGGCCGGAAGAGCTGCACTGGCAGAATTTTTCCGAGATGTGGCAAACATCAGGCGTGGGTTCAGCTCTCGCCAATTCGCTCTATGTCTCCACGCTTTCAACGGCCCTGACGATCATCGTTTCCATTCCGGCAGCCTATGCGCTAAGCCGCTACGAATTTGCGGGCCGCAATGCCTACCGGCAATTTCTGCTTGTCTCACAGATGCTGTCGCCGATCGTTTTGGTCATCGGCCTCTTCAGGTTGGTGGCCAATGCCGGGATGATCGACAATCTGAATGTGCTCGTCATTATATATACGGGCTTCAACATCGCCTTCTGCGTGTGGATGCTGCAAAGCTATTTTTCCACCATCCCGCGTGATCTTGAAGAAGCCGCATGGATGGAAGGCGCCAATCGCTGGCGCACCTTGCGCAGTGTGTTTCTGCCGCTTGCGGTCCCGGCGATGGTGGTCACCGCCATCTTCACCTTCATCAATGCATGGAACGAGTTCGTCATCGCACTCACCATGCTGCGCAAGGAAGAGAACTATACTCTGCCCATCCGCGTGCTTTCGCTCGTTGCCGGGCGTTACACCGTCGACTGGCACTACGTCATGGCTGCGGCATTTGTAGCATCGGTTCCCGTGGCCATTCTCTTTGCCTGGTTGCAGCGCTATCTGGTGCGCGGTCTTTCCATCGGCGCCGTCAAATAATCAAATATAGGACGTGAATATCATGACAAAACAACATTTCGGATCATCGCATGTACCGCTGTCACCAGCCGTTCGCGCCGGGGATTTCATCTACATTTCCGGTCAGGTTCCTGTTGGAGCCGATGGCACCGTCATCATTGGCGGTATTGAAGCCCAGACCAAACAGGTGATGGAAAACATCAAGGCAGCGCTGGCATTAGCGGGTGCAGAACTTTCCGATGTGGTGAAAACCTTCGTCATTCTGGAAGATGCGCGCGAGTTCGCAGCGTTCAACAAAACCTATGCCACCTATTTCACCGAAAACCCGCCAGCACGCACAACGATTGAATCGCGCCTGATGATCGACATCAAAATCGAGATCGAAGCCATCGCATACAAGCCGCTGTGAATATGACGGGTTCGTGGTTCGACAAGCTCACCATGAGGGAGAGAGGTGATGTAACGATAATCACGGCCGTTACAGAATAAAGCTCCCCGCAACCCATCCCTCTCCCTCATGGTGAGCTTGTCGAACCACGAACCATAGGGATGCAAACCGAATATCGCAGTAGCAAAGCTGCAGTCTGCCCAGAGAAAGTGACCATGCGCATCTTCACCGCGTCCCTCGCCACGGAAACCAACACGTTTTCACCCGTCCCGACGGACCGCGCCAGTTTTGAAATGGCGTTCTATGCAGGACCAGGCGAACATCCTGACACGCCGACACTCTGCTCCGCGCCAATAGTTGTGTTGCGCCGCCGTGCGCGGGAAGAAGGTTTTGAACTCATCGAAGGCACCGCAACGTGGGCGGAACCCGGTGGCCTGTTGCAACAGCAGGCCTATGAAGGGCTGCGCGATGAAATTCTTGATCAGTTGAAAGCCGCTTTGCCTGTTGATGGCGTGATCCTCGGCCTGCATGGTGCCATGGTTGCGCAGGGCTATGATGATTGTGAAGGCGATCTTCTGGAGCGCATTCGCTCAATCGTCGGGCCTGATGTGCTGATAGCTTCTGAACTTGATCCACACAGCCATTTAACGCGCAAGCGGGTGGAGAATTCCAACATTCTCGCCGCCTTCCTCGAATTTCCGCATACGGATTTTTACGAACGCGGCGAGCATGTGGTCGATCTTGCCCTTCGTACCCTGCGCGGTGAGATCAAACCCATCATTTCCACCTTCGATTGCCGCATGATCGGTGTCTTTCCGACAAGCCGCGAGCCGATGCGTTCCTTCGTTGACCGCATTCAGGCCCTGCAGGGCCACCACAATATTCTCTCGATTTCCCTGATTCACGGTTTCATGGCCGGGGATGTGCCTGAGCTTGGCACGCAGGTGATGGTCGTCACCGACAATGACGCGCCGCGCGGTGCGGCATTGGCTGAATCGCTCGGTATGGAAATTTTCGGGATGCGCGGCCGGACGGCGATGCCGATGCTTGATACGGAAGCTGGCCTCGACAAAGCCGTCGAACTTGCGGCTACGAAAAGCGGTAAACCAGTTGTTGTTGCAGACGTCTGGGACAATCCCGGCGGCGGCGTTGCGGGCGACGGCACATTGATCCTGCGCCGCATGATCGAACGCGGCATCGACAACGTTGCCGTCGCCACAATCTGGGACCCGATTGCCGTTACCTTCTGTCTGGCAGCAGGTGAGGGCGCGAAGATTCAACTCCGCTTTGGCGGCAAGGCGGGACCGGATGGCGGCGCGCCGCTCGATGCACGCGTTGAAGTGCTGAAAGCCGTACAGGAGGGCTGGCAGAGCTTTGGCAAGAGCCGCGTCACGCTGGGGCCAGCGGCTGTAATCCGGCTTGAGGGCACCAACATAGAGGTCATCCTCAACACAAACCGCACCCAGACTTTTGAGCCGGATATTTTTTCCAATCTTGGCATCGAACCTGCCTCGAAAGACATCCTGCTGGTCAAATCCACCAACCATTTCCACGCGGGTTTTGAACCGGTGGCGGCGGAGATCATCTATATCGACGCGGGCGCACCCTATCCATCCAACCCGAAGAAAACCGACTACCGCAAGTTATCGCGTGAAATCTGGCCACGGGTCGAAATGCCGTTCTGATCGGACAGAGCCTATTACCGGCCCTGCCGGTAATAGGCCTCAAGTGCCGCAAGCCCGGCCTTCAAATCCTTTGCGCCCCGTTCACCAAGCCGGGTAAAAAGTTCCGTCTCATAATCATGCGCGAGCGTCGTCAGGCGTTGATACGCCTTGCGTCCGGCAGGTGTCAGTTCGAGATGTTCCGTACGACGGTCGGCTTCATCGCGCTTGCGCTTGAGCCAATGGCGCTGCTCCAGTGAAAACACTGCACGACTGACTTTCGTCTTATGCATTGAAGAGTGCGCGCCAATCGCCGTGGCTGATAAAGCACCGAACTGGCCAAGTGTCGCCAGCGTGCGCCATTCCGGCCGCGTCAGCCCATATTCGTCGCGATACTGGCTGGCAAATCGCTGACTAATCGCTTCCGCCGCCTTGTTCAGCCGGTAGGGAATGAAATCCTCCAGAATAAGCGGCGCCAGCCCAGCCTCGTTCTCTTTAATTGTCATCTGATCTCCTTTGCCGTTGATAGTTACAAAATAGATCGTCACAAATGCAACTAAATAGATTGGCCGCGTTCCGCCGCCAATATCTCAGATCGGGAGGACTGATCATGACCCTTCACTACATGCCGGGCTTCGGCAATGATTTCGAAACCGAGTCTCTTCCGGGCGCCCTGCCGCAAGGACAAAACTCGCCGCAGCGCTGTGCCTATGGGCTTTATGCCGAACAACTGTCCGGTTCTCCCTTCACCGCACCGCGTGGTATCAATGAACGCTCATGGCTTTACCGTATTCGCCCGTCGGTGAAACATTCAGGGCGCTTTACTTCCACCGCACGCAAAGACTGGAAAACAGCACCCAATCTCGATGACCACGAACTTCCTATCGGCCAGTTGCGCTGGAATCCGACGCCTATGCCGAAGGAACCCGTCAATTTCATCGACGGCATCCGCACCATGACCACCGCCGGCGATGTGCATGGTCAGGTTGGCATGGCTGCACATGTCTATGCATTCAACCGCGATATGGACGATGACTACTTTTTCAATGCCGATGGCGAGATGCTGCTCGTGCCGGAACAGGGCCGTCTGCGCGTGTTCACCGAAATGGGCATCATGGAAATCGAGCCGTCGGAAATCTGCATCATCCCGCGCGGCATGGTGTTCAAGGTCGCCGCGCTTGACGGCGAAGCTCGTGGCTATATCTGCGAAAACTACGGTGCAAAATTCGCACTGCCCGATCGCGGGCCCATCGGTGCCAACTGCCTTGCCAACCCGCGCGATTTCAAAACGCCGGTTGCCGCCTATGAGGACAAGGAAACAGCGTGCCGTCTGCATGTAAAATGGTGCGGCAAGTTCTATGAAACGGGCCTTGGCCATTCGCCGCTCGATGTGGTGGCATGGCATGGCAATTACGCGCCCTATAAATATGATCTGCGCACCTTCTCACCCGTCGGTGCCATCCTCTTCGATCATCCCGATCCGTCGATCTTTACGGTGCTCACAGCTCCATCAGGCGAGGAGGGGACCGCGAATGTCGATTTCGTTATTTTCCCGCCGCGCTGGCTGGTTGCCGAGCATAGTTTCCGCCCGCCATGGTACCATCGCAATATCATGTCGGAATTCATGGGATTGGTTTATGGTCAGTATGACGCCAAGGAAGAGGGGTTCGTTCCCGGTGGCATGAGCCTGCACAATATGATGCTGCCACATGGACCGGATACAATGGGATTCAACAAGGCATCAACAGTGGAACTCAAGCCGCACAAGCTTGAAAATACACTGGCCTTCATGTTCGAAACGCGTTTCCCGCAGCACCTGACCCGCTTTGCGGCGGAACTGGAATCGCTGCAGGATAATTATGCCGATTGCTGGACGGACCTGAAAAAGCGGTTCAATGGAACACCCGAGGGAGACTGGTCCGAATGAAACTCGCATCACTGAACAATGGAACCCGCGACGGCAGGCTCGTCATCGTGTCCAAGGATTTGACTGGTTTTACCGACGCATCGTTTCTGACCCCAACATTGCAATCGGCACTCGACAACTGGGCGCGGATTGCACCGCATCTGGAAGCGCTCGCCGAGAGCCTCGACCATGGCTCGGTGCCATCGGAGCGTTTTCATGAACATGAGGCGCTTTCGCCGCTGCCCCGCGCTTTTCAGTGGGCCGATGGATCGGCTTACGTCAACCACGTCGAACTGGTGCGCAAGGCACGCGGCGCAGAAATGCCCGAGAGTTTCTGGACCGATCCGCTGATCTATCAGGGCGGCTCCGACAGTTTTCTCGCACCGCGCGCACCTATTGTGATGGCTGATGAAGCCTACGGCATCGACATGGAAGGCGAAGTGGCCGTTATTGTCGATGATGTGCCGATGGGGGCAACGCCAGATCAGGCACGGGGTGCCATCCGCCTCATCATGCTGGTCAATGATGTCAGCCTTCGCGGACTGATCCCGGCTGAACTGGCAAAAGGTTTTGGCTTCTTTCAGTCAAAGCCTTCCTCCGCTTTCTCGCCTGTGGCTGTGACACCCGATGAACTCGGCGAGGCCTGGGACGGCGGCAAGGTACATCTGCCGCTGAGTGTTGATTATAACGGCAAGCCATTCGGGCGAGCCAATGCGGGCATCGATATGACCTTTGATTTCCCTGTTCTCATTGCCCATGCAGCGAAAACCCGGCCACTTGCCGCAGGCACGATCATCGGCTCGGGCACGGTTTCCAACAAGCTTGATGGCGGACCGGGTAAACCTGTTGCGGAAGGCGGAGCGGGTTATTCCTGTATCGCGGAAATCCGGATGATCGAAACGATCAGCCATGGTGCACCAAAGACCCCATTCATGGCGTTTGGCGACACAGTGCGTGTCGAAATGAAAGACAAAGATGGTCACTCCATTTTTGGAGCAATCGAACAGCAGGTCGCGCGCTACGAAACGGGGAACTGAGGAATGAGCGGGCTCATCCTCTTTGAATATTGGCGGTCATCGGCAAGCTACCGGGTGCGTATAGCACTCCAGAGCCTCAAGCTTGATTATGAGAGCGTTCCCGTGAATTTGCTCAAGGGCGAACAGAAGGACCCAGATAATCTCAGCCGCAACCCGCAGGGCCTCGTTCCGACGTTGGCGATGGACGGGCGGATGATGACCCAGTCACTGGCAATTATCGAATATCTTGACGAGATTTACCCTGATGCCGCATTCCTGCCGCCTGATCCCGCAGGCAGGCAGCGGGTGCGTGCACTGTCCTATGCCATAGCAATGGAAACTCATCCCGTCTGCAACACCGGGGTCATTGCGCATGTAATGGAGATCACCGGCGGCGGTGATGCCGCCCGCAGCGCATGGATGCAGAAATTTATCGCGGAAGGATTGGCGGCATTCGAAAGACTGCTTGATAGCCCGGATACCGGCAAATTCTGCCATGGCGATAAGCCGGGAATGGCGGATTTCTGCCTTGTGCCACAGGTCTATAATGCCCGCCGCTGGGGCGCGGATATTTCAGGGCTGAAGCGCGTGAACGCCATCACCAAACGCTGTGAAAAGCTGAAGGCTTTTGCAGCTGCACACCCGGATAAGGCCAAGCCGCGTGAGTGAGCAGGAACTACTCACGCGGTTTTGAGATTTATTCCGCTGCATCAACCTTGATGACGCCGCGGCGAATCTGGTCTTCTTCGATTGACTCGAACAGGGCACGGAAATTGCCCTCGCCAAAGCCTTCGTCACCCTTGCGCTGGATGAACTCGAAGAAGATCGGTCCGATGACCGTCCTGGAGAAAATCTGCAACAGGATTTTTGTCATGCCCCCATCGATAACGCCTTCGCCATCGATAAGAATGCCATGCTTCTTCATCCGTTCAATCGGCTCGTCATGGCCATGCACGCGGTCATGCGACATGTCGTAATAGGTTTCGGGCGGACCCGGCATGAACTTGAGACCATTTTCGTCAAGCTTATCCGTCGCGTCATAAATACCTTCGGTGCCGACAGCGATGTGCTGGATCCCTTCGCCCTTGTACTTACGCAGATATTCCTCGATCTGGCTCTTATCGTCAGTCGATTCATTCAAGGGAATACGGATCTTGCCGCAGGGCGAGGTGATCGCCCGGGAGACAAGGCCCGTCAGCTTACCGGCAATATCAAAGAAGTGAATCTGCTTGAAGCCAAACAATTCGCGGTAAAACGCCCACCACTTGTCCATATTGCCGCGATAGACATTATGGGTGAGGTGGTCAAGGTAGTAGAAACCAACACCTTCAGGCTTTGGATCGCGCTCGCCCAACCACTCGAACTCGTCCTCATAAACAGAGCCCTTCTCACCATATTTTTCGATGAAATACAGCATCGAGCCACCAATGCCGACAATAGCGGGAACATCTAGGGTCTTGTCATCGCCGGTATAGGGCGTCGCACCCTTGGCAACCGCATGATCAAAGGCGTGCTTGGCATCAACCACGCGCCAGGCCATGGATGGCGCACAAGGACCGTGCTCCCCAACGAATTTCGTCGCATGGGAACCCGGTTCAGCATTGAGGATGTAATTGATATCGCCCTGACGCCACAGCGTTATGTTTTTCGAACGATGACGGGCAACGGGCTTGTAGCCCATGCGGGTAAAAAGTTCTTCCAGCTTTTCCGGCTCAGGATGCGCGAATTCGACAAACTCAAAGCCATCGGTTCCAGCAGGATTATCCTTGCTGATCGTGGCAACAGGTGCGTCGTGCGGAAATGGGCCCATAACATCCTCCTCTGGCTTGCGTCATTATCGCGCAATGGGCATGCAATGTGCTTGCATTTCGACGCTCGGTGGAGGCATAATATGCATGTATCGTGCATATTATTGATAAGGAATGCATGAATGGAACACCTTGATGCATTTGACCGCAAAATACTGTCTTCCCTGCAGGAGGACGGACGACTCACGAATAACGAACTTTCCGAACGGGTCAACCTGTCGGCCTCCCAGTGCTCCCGCCGCCGTTCAAGGCTGGAAGAAGAGGGATTTATCCGTGGTTACAGGGCAGAAATTGACCGGGAAAAGCTTGGCCTTGGTATCGTGAACATCATCTCAGTGACATTGGCGACCCACAATCGCGACAACTCCCGCCGTTTCTCCGAGCTGATTTCAAAGCTGCCACAGGTGATGGAGGCTCATGCGCTCACCGGCGAGATGGATTATTTCATCAAGGTGGTCACGCCAGACCTGCGCGCACTTTCCGCCTTCGTCAATGAGGTGCTGCTACCGCATGAATCCGTACAAAACGTCAAAACCGCCATCGTGCTTGATACACTCAAGGAAGATGGCCGCCTGCCGATTTGATCGAACCCATTTTGAGCTTTATAAATAGATCGAATTATTATACTTATGTAAGCACTAAATTTCATACTGAATGGAGATTGCCATGCAACGTGTCGAAGCCTCGGTGGCGGTGACCGTATCAGACCTCAAGAAAAGCCCAACCGCGATCATGAATGAGGCGCAGGGCGAAGCGGTGGCCGTACTCAACCACAACCGCGTCATGGCTTATATGGTTCCCGCTGATGTTTACGAAGCCATGCTTGATCGACTTGATGATATACATTTGGCTGAAATCATCAAATCCCGGTCGGATGAAAAGGGCGTTCCGGTCAATATTAATGACCTTTAAGCTTGAGTTCCTTCCATCCGCCCGCAAGGAATGGGACAAGCTTGGCGCTACGATCCGCCAGCAACTCGTCAAGAAGCTAAGGGATCGACTGGAGATGCCTCGCGTCCCCAGTGCCGCCCTGCATGGCATGCCTGATCATTACAAGATCAAGCTGCGGCAGGCGGGCTATCGGCTGGTTTATCGGGTCCATGACGAAACCATAACGGTGCTCGTCGTGGCCGTAGGGAAACGGGAACGCAGCGAGGTCTATAACCTCGCGAGAAAGCGCTAGGGATAAAGCGCCTTGCGCAGCATGGGATAAACCCTGTTGTGGCCGAGCATATAGGCCTTGAGGTTGGTACCATCAAACAGGCCGTGAAAGGCCCGGCCAAGAACATTCAAGCCGCCGGTATATGCGCCAAAAGCAGGCATGATCATGCGCGTGTGATCGCTGACAAAACAGCGCCTTTGCACCGCCTGGCCACGCCTGACGACTTTTGCCGCGGGATGCAGATGTCCGGCGATTTCGCCCAAGGGGGAGCCTTTTGAAGGTTCATGGCGAAACACCAGCGAGCCGAAGGCAAGTTCTCTATAGGTATCACCGGGAAGATCAGCAGGATGATCAGGGTCGTGATTGCCTGTAATCCATATCCAGTCGCGGCCCTGCATGAGTGCCGCCAGCTGCCGCGCATAAATTTCGGGCAGGCGGGCGGCGGCATCGCCATCGTGGAAACTGTCGCCAAGGCTGATAACGCAGGTGGGATGATAACGGGCAATGCATGCCGCCAGCACTTTCAGTGTGGAGGCGGTGTCATAGGGCGGCAGCATCATGCCGCGCCGGGCAAAGGACGAACCTTTTTCGAAATGCAGGTCCGAGACGATGAGGATACGGTCGGCCTCGAGATAAAGCGCCCCTGATGGATCACAGATGGCCGTGTGCCCGGTGATGTCGATTTCAACAGCGCCGTGCAGCATTGTCCTTGTTGTGTGAACCGCCAGATTCATTTGCCTTCCATCATCTCGCGGGTCAACTCGTCTGCTATCTCTTCCAGAAGCGTTTCGTGGGCTTCACCCGGAACGCGTTCCTTGCCAATTTCCATCATCACGGGAACAGCGAGCGGTGATATCCGGTCGAGATCCTTATGAATGATGTGACCCTTGATTCGTGCCAGCATATCGGCAAGACGGCGAATGTCGAGAAGCCCGGTGGCCGCATCGGCGCGTGTGGCCTGAATGAGGATATGGTCAGGCTCATGCGTGCGCAGGACGTCATAGATGAGATCCGTCGAGACTGTGACCTGCCGCCCGGTCTTTTCCTGACCGGGATGGCGCTTTTCCACCAGCCCCGAAATCAACGCGCAGTTGCGGAATGTGCGCTTGAGCATCCAGCTTTCGGACAGCCATGCTTCAAGATCATCGCCCAGCATGTCCTCATCGAAAAACTCGGAGAGCGGCAACTCGCCATTCTTGAACATGCGGCCCATATCGCGCAGTCCCCAGATCGACAGCGCGTAATCCGTAGCGACAAAGCCCAGCGGCCGGGCCTTTGCCCGTTCAAGCCGCCGCGTCAGCAGCATGCCAAGCGTCTGATGCGCAAGCCGACCTTCAAAGGGATAGATCACCATGTAGTAGCGTTCACCGCGCGGAAAGGTTTCAACCAGCAGGCTGCCGGGATCAGGCAGCACCGATTTTTCTTTCTGGATTCTAAGCCAGTCGCTGACCTGATCGGGCAGGGCGCCCCAGCGATCAGGGTCCGCAAGCATGGAGCGCACCTGATCAGCGAGGTAAGTGGTCAGCGGGAATTTGCCACCTGCATAGGCGGGGATTTTGGCGTCAAACCCTTCGGCATTTGAAACGATACATTCATTCTCGCGGATACCCTCGAAGCGCAGCACCCGGCCGGAAAAGAAGAACGTATCGCCCGGCGACAGTGCTTCTAGGAACGACTCTTCGACTTTGCCAAGCACAGGCCCGCCGCGTGCATTGCCGCCTTTACCGCGCTGCCGGGTGAGGCGAACATTGAGGCTGGGCGCCTCGATGATGGTGCCGACATTCAGCCGGTATTGCTGGGCAAAGCGAGGATGGGTGATGCGCCATGAGCCGTCGGCGGTCTGGCGTATCTTGGCGAAGCGTTCGTAGCTTTTCAGCGCATAGCCGCCGGTTGCCACAAAGTCGACAATCCGATGAAACGTTTCATATGGCAGGGTCGCATAGGGCAGGGCTGTGGTGATCTCGTCGAAAAGTGCCTGTTCATGAAACGGTTCAGCGCAGGCCATGCCCAGCACATGCTGGGCGAGCACATCAAGCGAACCATCGCCAAGCGGCGGCGTGTCCTGCGCCCCGAGATAGTTTGCGTCGAGCGCCGCCTGACATTCCATTACCTCGAAACGGTTGGCCGGGACAAGAATAGCCCGCGACGGTTCGTCCATGCGGTGGTTAGACCGTCCGATACGTTGGGCGAGGCGGCTCGCGCCTTTGGGTGCGCCCACATGGATGACCAGATCGACATCGCCCCAGTCGATACCGAGATCAAGCGTCGACGTGGCGACAACAGCGCGCAGCGCATTGTTGGCCATGGCCTCTTCCACCTTGCGGCGCTTGCTGACGTCAAGCGAACCATGATGCAGCGCGATAGGCAGATTGTCATCGTTTGCCATCCAGAGATCATGAAACAGTCGCTCTGCCTGGCTGCGGGTGTTGACGAAAATCAGCGTCGTCTTGTGCCGTTTGATCGCCTCATAGACGCCCGGCAGTGCATAGACAGCCGAATGACCAGCCCAGGGAATACGATCCGTGGATTCAAGAATGGTGATATGGGGTTTGGCACCACCTTCGACCTTGACGAGGCTCGCCATGGGCATGCCGTTCACCTGCGGCAACAACCAGCGCCGCAGGGCGTCGGGATCGGCAACCGTTGCCGAAAGCCCGATCGTCTGTAGTCCCGGTTGCAGTTTTCGCAACCGGGCCAAACCGAGGGACAAGAGGTGGCCACGTTTGGATGTGACCAGTGAATGCAGCTCGTCAAAGATCACATAGCGCAAATCGGAAAAGAACCGCCCCGCATCCTTGTTGGCAATCAGCAAAGCAAGCTGTTCCGGTGTGGTCAGGAGAATATCGGGTGGAACAAGCTTCTGGCGTTGCCGCTTATGGGCAGGCGTATCGCCGGTGCGGGTTTCGATGGTGATATCAAGACCTATCTCTTCGATGGGTCGGGCCAGATTGCGCTCGATATCAACCGCCAGCGCCTTGAGCGGCGAGATGTAGAGCGTATGGACACCGCGGCTGGTGGTATTGCTTTTGCCGCGCGTTGAAAGATCAACCAGTGCAGGCAAAAAGCCCGCCAGCGTCTTGCCTGCACCTGTGGGCGCAATGAGCAGCGCAGAATGGCCAGCCTGCGCCTCCTCCAGCAATTCCAGCTGATGCGCGCGGGGCGACCAACCCTTGGCCTGAAACCAGTCCAGGAAAGGTTTTGGCAGGAGTGTGCTGTCTTCAGCAAAAAGGGGCTTTGTCTTGGTGCTCACAAGAGCGAATGTAATGATGCGCGGGAAAAGCGCCAAGTTTTCTTTCGCCTGTCTTCGTTAATGAAAGAGCATGGAGGAAATGTTGTCGGTTTCACCCCCCTCTGTCCTGTCGGACATCTCCCCCACAAGGGGGGAGATCAGCTGTATTACTGCCTTTGCACAATCTGCAATGCTTCCGGTTGTGGGAAAGCGCTCGTGTCAATGTGATCTCCCCCCTTGTGGGGGAGATGCCCGACAGGGCAGAGGGGGGTGTGACACCGCTGCATCGAGTGTTCCCCCATGCTGACCCGCCCAGAAGAACTTTTGCGATCAACACCGGAAGGTCTCTATTCGCCAGCGGGGGATTTTTATATCGATCCGGTCAGCCCGGTTGAACGCGCCTTGATCACCCACGGCCATGCGGATCATGCGAGATCGGGCCACCAGAAGGTCATGGCCACCCGTCAGACCCTTGATATTATGGGCATACGCTATGGCGATGATTTTGCTGGATCCACGCAGACAGCCGAGCTTGGCGTTGTCACCGAAATCAACGGCGTAAAAGTCAGCTTTCATCCGGCTGGCCATGTGCTCGGCTCCGCCCAGATTGCGGTTGAGAAAGATGGCATGCGCATTGTCTGTTCGGGCGACTACAAGCGGGCGGCTGATCCAACCTGTCTTGGCTTCGAGCTGGTGCCCTGCGATGTGTTCATCACCGAAGCCACATTCGCCCTACCGGTGTTCCGTCACCCCAATGCCAGGGACGAAATCGCCAAACTGCTGAAATCCATTGCCCAGTTTCCCGAGCGGTCGCACCTTGTGGGTGCCTATGCGCTTGGCAAGGCGCAGCGCGTTATTCGCATGATGCGTGATGCGGGCTATGACAAGACAATCTACATTCACGGCGCAATGACAAAGCTTTGCGACTATTACCAGTCGCAGGGTATTGATCTTGGACCATTATCCTCCGCCACCGTGGAAACGGGCACACCGCAGGATTTCGCCGGTAGCGTTGTCGTCGGGCCACCATCGGCTTTCCTTGACCGGTGGGCGCGACGTTTTCCTGATCCTGTATCGTGCTTTGCATCGGGCTGGATGAGCATTCGCCAGCGGGCGCGCCAGCAGGGCGTCGAGTTGCCGATCATCCTGTCAGACCATTGTGATTGGGATGAACTTACCGGTACAATCAAGGAGTTGGCGCCGTCGCAGATCTGGGTCACCCATGGACGCGAAGAGGCGCTTGTCAGATGGTGCGAGCTTAATGGTTTTGCCGCACGGCCGCTCAATCTTGTCGGCTATGAGGACGAGGGAGATGGATGAAGGAATTTGCCGCGCTGCTTGACCGGCTGGTACTGACGCCGCAGCGCAATGGCAAGATCACGCTGCTCGTCGACTATTTCAGGCAGACACCCGACCCGGACCGGGGCCTTGCCCTTGCTGCGATTACGCGTGATCTTGACATCGCCAATGTCAAACCCGCCATGCTGCGCGGGCTCATTGCCGAGCGCGTGGATGAGCAGCTTTTTGCCTATTCCTATGATTATGTCGGCGATCTTGCCGAAACCATTTCCCTTGCCTGGGCAGCCAAAGAGCCATCGCGGGTCAACGCCATTCCGACCCTTGGTGATGTCGTCGCTTCACTGGCGCGCGCCTCACGCAGCGATGCGATAAGGCTGGTGGAAAAATGGCTTGATCAGCTCGATGCATCCGCCCGTTATGCTCTTTTGAAGCTGGTCACCGGTGGTCTGCGCATTGGCGTTTCGGCAAGGCTGGCCAAGCAGGCACTGGCGGATTTCGGCAAAGTGGATGTCGGCGAGATTGAAGAACTCTGGCACGGGCTGAAGCCACCCTATGAATCTCTCTTCGCTTGGCTTGAAGGAAAAGCGGAAAAGCCGGCAAGCCTTGCTGCCGCGCCATTCCGCCCGGTTATGCTGTCCACCCCGCTCGAAGAAACCGACTACGCGAAAATCATCGCAGAAGATTATGCGGCGGAATGGAAATGGGACGGCATCCGCGTGCAATTGACCGCGGAGGCCGGGCAGCGCCGCATCTATTCGCGCACGGGCGATGATATCTCCCATGCCTTTCCTGATATTGCCGATGCCATGAATTTCGAGGGCACACTGGACGGCGAACTGCTCGTTGCACGCAGTAGCACCGACACCATAGAGATCGGTGCCTTCGGTGATCTGCAGCAACGGCTCAACCGCAAAATTGTCACGGCCAAGCAGATGGAAAGTCATCCGGCTTTCGTGCGGCTCTACGATCTGCTGTTTGATGGCGCAGAAGATATCCGGGCCTTGCCCTTCGCCGAACGACGGGAAAAACTTGAGCGTTTTGTCGCCACACTCGACGCTACGCGTTTCGATTTGTCACCGCTCGTACCCTATGAAACGTTTCATGATCTGGTGGAGCTGCGAAAAAACCCTCCGCACCCCATCATCGAAGGATTGATGCTGAAGCGGCGCGACTCCACTTACGTGCCCGGACGTCCGAAAGGACCCTGGTTCAAATGGAAACGCGATCCCTTCATCATTGACGCCGTGCTCGTCTATGCGCAGCGCGGCCATGGCAAGCGATCCAGCTTCTACTCGGATTATACTTTCGCCGTCTGGACCGGCCCCGAAGAGAACCCACATCTCGTGCCCGTCGGAAAGGCCTATTTCGGCTTTACCGACGAAGAATTGAAACAACTCGACGCCTATGTGCGCAATAATACCACGGAGCGTTTTGGCCCGGTGCGATCAGTGCGGGCGGAGCCGGATCATGGGCTCGTGCTGGAAATAGCCTTTGAGGGACTGAACCGGTCGAAACGTCACAAGTCAGGTGTTGCCATGCGGTTTCCGCGTATTTCGCGCCTGCGCTGGGACAAGCCGCCGATTGAGGCGGACCGGCTGGAAACACTGGAATCCTTGCTGCGCAATGCCGATCCTGTGGATTGATCTGACTTGCCCCTGAGCATTTCGGCTCCGGTCATTTCTGCGGAGGCATGGGGAAAAAGATGCTGGTGCGCTGCTGATAATCCCGGAAAGCCTGACCGCGTGTCGCCAGCATATGTTCCTCCAGCGGCGGCACCCCTGATGTATGACGCAGCAGTATGTACATCAGGACAGGCGCGGCGAGCGTCAGCCAGCCATGTACATAATCACCATCGAAATCCGCCGCAATCAGCACATAGGACACCCAGCCAAGCCATTCAAAAAAATAGTTCGGATGGCGCGACCAGCGCCAGAGGCCGGTGTCACATATCTTGCCGCGATTGGCGGGATTGCGGGAAAACCGCTTGAGCTCCCAATCGGCAATCGCTTCACCCGCAAGGGCAATAATCATAACCACAAGCCCAAGATAATCCGGAAATTCGAGATCTATGTCAGGCCGGGCGGCGGCGATATAGACGCTGATAACAAGCAAAATCCCGGCGAACGCCTGGCTTTGCAGAAAAAAGAACATGCGCGAATTGGCAGCAGAACCCCACTCCCGGCGCAAACGTGCATAACGCGGATCGTCCTCGCTGTTGAGCGTGCGAAGCAGAATATGTCCACCCAACCGCAACGACCAGAGCGCGAGCAGAATGATCACCAGCCATTTTCGCGATGACGAGACCATATCGTTTGAAAACAGAATCGAGAGAATGCCAATAGCGCCCACACCGAACGACCAGAAAGTGTCAGCCCACCCGCTATTGCCGGTCATACGCTGCGCGAGGAACGCGCAGGCCATGACAACGCAAAGGGCGACAGCTGCAATGATGAGAATGACCGGAGCTGTCATGCATTTGACCTGTTATTCACGATGGAGTTTGGCTGATGTTCAAAAAGGCGGGACAACATAACATACAGGATTTTTCCAATCGGCAAATCACAACAAGGAATGGACCCATTTTTGTCCGTAGCCCCGAAACGAAGTTTGCAGTGTCTTGAAGCGGTCTTTCGAGCCGACAGTTTCCTTATCTTTTAGTCTTATATCAGATAGCAAGACAGCCAGCTCTGATCACTAGTGCTAAAATCTGAACAGCATACGAAACGCTTCGATAACCAAATTTCAATTTTGATGAAAAATCCCGAAACAGGTGGTGCGATAGCGCATGAACGACGATTTTTGATCAGAAAAAGGCGAGAATTGGCCCGGCGGTCCACATCATGCACATTTTTTTTGACGTTTTCGTAAAATTGGCTTCTACGCCAAACAGCCTGAAAATGCTGCTTATTCCCGCTCTTAACTCGATTTAGGTCATTTCGACGACTCGCACAATTCGCATAATTCGGAAAATCGACGGCTTGCGTTTGGCCAAATTTTGGCTTTTGTTCATGCCTTCATAATTCTTCAAAGGGGAAGGACTAAAAAAATGTCATTTATGAAACTCAATCTCCGTGCGGCACTGCTGCTTGGATCGCTGATGATAGGCGCAAGCCCGGCACTGGCTGAGACCGTGCTGCATCGCGGCAACAGCGGTGAACCACAGACGCTTGATCAGGCACAGACCTCGATTGATATCGAGGCATTCATCGTCAAGGACCTCTATGAAGGCCTGACGATTTATGATGCCAACGGCAAGATTGTTCCAGGCACAGCTGAAAGCTGGAAAGTTTCCGATGATGGCACAGTTTACACCTTCAAGCTGCGCGACAAGGCCAACTGGTCCGATGGCACCCCAGTAACTGCTGAAGATTTTGTCTTCTCGATGCGCCGCGTCGAAGACCCGAAAACAGCCGCCGGATATGCCAATATTCTTTATCCGATCAAGAATGCCGAAAAGGTCAACAAGGGTAATGCAAAGCTTGAAGAACTTGGCGTAAAGGCAATTGATGCCAAGACTCTTGAAATCACGCTCGAACGTCCAACCCCGTTTTTTATCGAGCTGCTTTCGCACCAGACCGCACTGCCAATCAACAAGGCAAGCTTTGAAAAGAATGGTGCTGATTTCGTCAAACCGGGCAAGCTGGTTGGCAATGGCGCATTCAAGCTGCTTGAGCATGTACCGAACGACCATCTGACCGCTGCCAAGAACGAGAATTATTGGGACGCGGCAAACGTCAAATTGGACAAGGTGATTTTCTATCCTCTGGAAGATCAGGCGGCAGCCGTCCGACGATACGAAGCGGGTGAACTCGACCTCGTTTACAACTTCTCTTCTGACCAGATCGAGCGCATGCGCGCTGCCAATGCCAAGCAGGTCCACGTGACCCCGGCGATGGCGACCTATTACTACCCCTTCGATACACGTACTGCGCCATTCGATGATGTTCGCGTTCGTCGCGCTCTTTCCATGGCCGTTGACCGCGACTTCCTCGCCAAGGACATCTATAACGGCACCAAATTGCCTGTCTATTCTCTGGTTCCTCCGGGCATGGAAAATTACGGCGAACCATCCAAGGCCGATTTTGCCGACCTGTCACAGCTTGATCGCGATGATCAGGCCGTGAAGTTGTTGAAGGAAGCGGGCTTCGGCGAAGGCGGCAAGCCGCTCAACATCGAAATCCGTTACAACACCAACCCGAACCACGAACGTGTGGCAACGGCTGTTGCTGATATGTGGAAGAAGACATTGGGCGCCAATGTGACGCTGATGAATCTCGATATCTCATCGCACTACGCCTATCTGCAGGAAGGCGGCAAATTCAACGTTGCCCGTGCAGGCTGGACAGCCGACTATGCGGACCCGGAAAACTTCCTCAACCTCAATGTCAGCAGCAACAAGACCTTCAATTATGGGCACTATTCCAACCCGGAATTCGATGCGCTGATGAAGAAATCCTATGAAGAGCGCAATCCGGCAGAGCGCTCGAAGATTCTGCATGCAGCAGAAGCGTTGATCATGCGCGACCAGCCGATTGCGCCTTTGATGAATGACGCCAACCTTTGGCTCGTGGCCGACAAGGTCAAGGGCTGGGGCGATAACCCCAACAACGAACATCTGAGCAAATACCTCAGCGTTGAATAGCAAAGTCTGACGCGCAATCTGCACTCGCAGGTTGCGCGTCTTCATTTGCCCGGCTCGTTATGTGCCACTTTTCCGACCGCAAAATCAAAAACCTGATCGACCCGCCACTATTCTTTCACCGGATAGTGAACGGGAAAACATTGCCATTTCATACCGATCACTGACCAATCATTGGTGAGGAGACAGCCAGATGACGTTTGTAAAGTTCAATTTTACCGCCGCATTGCTTGCCGGATCGCTTCTTCTTGCAGCCAGCCCGGCACTTGCCGAAGCTGTTCTGCACCGTGGCAATAGCGGTGAACCGCAAACGCTCGACCCGTCGCAAACATCGCTTGAAATCGAGGCGTTCATCCTGAAGGACCTCTATGAGGGTCTGACAAGCTATGATCCCGCCGGCAAGATCGTTCCGGGCGCTGCCGAAAGCTGGACCGTCTCTGATGACGGTACCGTTTACACGTTCAAGATCAGAGCCAATGCCAACTGGTCTGACGGATCGCCCGTCACCGCGGATGATTTCATTTTCTCGTTCAAGCGCGTCGAAGAGCCAAAGACAGCTGCTGGCTACGCCAATATGCTTTATCCGATCAAAAATGCCGAAAAGATCAACAAGGGCGAACTTCCCATCGACCAGATGGGCATGAAGGCAATCGATGCCAAAACCCTTGAGATCACGCTGGAACGGTCAACACCGTTCTTCGTCGAATTGCTGGCGCACCAGACGGCGCTGCCTGTCAATAAAGCCAGCCTTGAAAAGAACGGCGCCGAGTTCATCAAGCCCGGCAAACTCGTCTCCAACGGAGCGTTCCAGCTCGCTGAACACGTGCAGAACGATCACCTGACTGCAGCCAAGAACCCGCATTATTGGGGTGCGGCGGATGTGAAGCTCGACAAGGTGATCTTCAATCCGACCGAAGATCAGGCGGCAGCTGTGCGGCGTTTCGAAGCCAAGGAACTGGATCTCGTCTACAATTTCTCGGCTGATCAGATCGAACGGCTGCGCGCATCCATGGGCGATCAGGTTCGTATCACTCCGGCGCTGTCGACCTATTTCTATTCATTTGACACCCGCGTTGAACCCTTCAGCGATGTGCGTGTGCGCCGCGCACTGTCCATGACCATCGATCGCGATTTCCTGTCGAAGGAAATCTACAAGGGCGCCCAGCTTCCCGCCTATTCGCTCGTACCGCTTGGCATTGCCAGTTACGGGGAACCGGCCAAATCCGATTTTGCCGACATGTCGCAGCTTGATCGCGAAGATAAAGCGCTTGAACTGATGAAAGAGGCTGGATACGGCGAGGGCGGCAAGCCGCTCAATATCGAAATCCGCTACAACACCAATCCCAACCATGAGCGCGTTGCCATCGCCGTTGCGGATATGTGGAAGAAGGCTTTTGGTGCCACTGTCACCCTGCTGCAGAACGACGTTAGCGCCCACTACGCTTACCTGAAAGAAGGCGGCAAATTCAACGTGGCCCGCGCCGGCTGGACGGCTGATTATGCCGATGCAGAAAACTTCATGGTTATTAATCTGAGCACCAACACCACGTTCAATTATGGCCGCTGGAACAACCCGGAATTTGATGCCCTCGTCAAAAAGTCCTACGACGAGAAAGACCCGGCTGCCCGCTCCAAAATCCTGCATGAAGCCGAAGCCTTGGTGCTGCGTGAACAGCCCGTCGCGCCGATGATGAATTTCGGCCAGCTCTGGCTTGTCTCCAACCGGGTGAAGGGCTGGGCAGATAACGGCACCAACGATCACCTCAGCAAATATTTTAGCCTTGAACAGTAACCGCTTGGCCGCTGCGCTATGCGCAACGTGTTTAGACAGACAGTGAAAGGACGGTCGACGATGTCGGTGAAATTCAATTTACGTGTTGCGGCGCTGTTGGGCACGTTGATGCTTGCTGCAAGTCCCGCCCTTGCCGAAGTGGTTCTGCATCGCGGTAACAGCGGTGAGCCCAATACGCTCGATCAGGCACAGACATCCATCGATATTGAAGCTTTCATCGTCAAGGACCTGTATGAAGGGCTGACAATCTACGATGCCAGCGGCAAGATTGTTCCCGGTGCAGCGGAGAGCTGGAAAGTCTCTGACGATGGCACTGTTTACACCTTCAAGCTGCGCGACAAGGCCAACTGGTCTGACGGCACGCCGGTAACGGCTGAGGATTTCGTCTTCTCCTATCACCGCATCGAAGACCCGAAGACAGCGGCCAAATACGCCAATATTCTCTACCCGATCAAAAATGCCGAAAAGATCAACAAGGGTGAAATGCCTATTGATCAGCTTGGCGTGAAAGCTGTTGATGCGAAGACGCTCGAAGTCACATTGGAGCGGTCAACACCCTTCTTTCTGGAACTGCTGGCACACCAGACTGCGCTCCCGATCAATAAGGCGAGTTTCGAAAAGAACGGTGCTGATTTCGTCAAACCGGGCAAGCTGGTCAGCAATGGCGCTTTCAAGCTGCTTGAGCACGTGCCGAATGACCATCTGACTGCTGGAAAGAACCCCGAATATTGGGACGCTGCCAGCGTCAAGCTCGACAAGGTGGTTTTCTATCCAACCGAGGATGATGCGGCGGCGCTTCGGCGTTTTGAAGCCAAGGAAATGGATATCGTCTTCAATTTCTCGGCGGATCAGATCGCGCGGCTGCGCAAATCCTGGGGTGAGCAGGTTCATATTTCACCGCGTCTTGGAACCTATTATTACGCCTTTGACTCGCGCACCGAGCCATTCAATGATGTTCGTGTGCGCAATGCGCTGTCCATGGCGATCGACCGCGATTTCCTTGCCAATGAAATTTACAGCGGTGCCCAGCTGCCAGCCTATTCCGTTGTCGCTCCGGGTATCGCCAGTTATGGCGAGCCGGAAAAACCAGCTTTTGCCAGCATGTCCCAGCTGGATCGTGACGACAAGGCAGTCGCTCTGATGAAGGAAGCCGGGTATGGCCAAGGTGGCAAACCGCTGAACATTGAAATCCGCTACAACACCAATGCCAACCACGAGCGTATCGCCACTGCGGTTGCTGATAATTGGAAGAAAACCTTCGGCGCCAACGTCACCCTGATGAACCTCGATGTGTCATCCCACTACGCCTACCTGCAGGAGGGCGGCAAGTTCAACGTCGCGCGGGCAGGATGGATTGCTGATTACGCCGATGCTGAAACCTTCCTCGCGCTCCACATGAGCACCAACAAAACCTTCAATTACGGACATTACAACAATCCGGAATATGACGCGCTGATGAAGAAATCCTACGACGAGCGCGATCCGGTGGCCCGTTCCAAAATCATGCACGAGGCGGAAGCCCTGCTGGCGCGCGACCAACCGACCACCACTTTGATGAACAGTGCCAATCTTTGGCTTATCGCCAGCAAAGTCAAAGGCTGGGTTGATAATGCTCCAAACGAACATCTGAGCAAATTTCTGAGCCTTGAATAGCAACCGCTGCACGCCGTGCCTTGGGCAGCGTGTTCAGATAGAGAAGAGAAAGGACGGTAGACGATGTCTGTGAAGTTCAATTTACGTGTCGCGGCGCTCTTGGGCGGGCTTATGCTGACGGCCAGTCCGGCCCTGGCTGAAGCGGTTCTGCATCGCGGCAATGCGGGCGAGCCCAACACGCTTGATCAGGCGCAGACATCCATCGATATCGAAGCCTTTGTGGTGAAGGACCTTTATGAGGGTCTGACAGTTTATGACGCCCACGGCGCTATCATACCGGGTGCGGCGGAAAGCTGGAAAGTCTCCGATGATGGCACCGTCTATACGTTCAAATTGCGCGCCAATGCCAATTGGTCCGATGGCACGCCGGTGACAGCAGAAGATTTCGTGTTCTCTTACCGCCGTATCGAGGACCCAAAAACAGCTGCGAAATATGCCAACATTCTCTATCCGATCAAAAATGCTGAAAAGATCAACAAGGGCGAACTGCCGACCGATCAACTTGGTGTCAAAGCTGTCGACGCCAAGACCGTCGAGATCACACTGGAACGTGCGACGCCCTTCTTTATCCAGTTGATGGCGCACCAGACGGCGCTGCCCATCAGCAAGGCCAGTTACGAAAAGAATGGCCCTGATTTCGTCAAGCCCGGCAAGATGATTTCCAATGGTGCTTTCGAGCTTGTCGATCACGTGCAGAACGATCATCTGACTGTCGCAAAGAACCCAGATTACTGGGATGCGGCCAACGTCAAACTGGACAAGGTCATCTTCTACCCGCTGGAGGATGATGCAGCGGCAGTCCGGCGCTTCGAAGCAGGCGAGCTGGATACAGTCTACAATTTCTCAGCTGACCAGATCGAACGGCTGCGCAAATCATGGGGTGATCAGGTTCACGTCACACCAGCGCTGGCGACGTATTACTATGCGTTCGACAGCCGCACCGAACCGTTCAATGATGTTCGTGTGCGCAACGCGCTTTCCATGTCTATTGATCGCGATTTCCTTACCAAGGAAATCTATAGCGGCGCGCAATTGCCAACCTATTCGCTTGTCCCTCCGGGCCTTGCCACCTATGGCGAACCATCCAAAGCTGCTTACGCCGACATGTCGCAGCTGGACCGCGACGACAAGGCCGCCTCCTTGATGAAAGAGGCTGGTTACGGCGAAGGCGGCAAGCCGCTCAATATCGAAATCCGCTATAATACCAATGCCAATCATGAGCGGGTTGCCACGGCTGTCGCCGATATGTGGAAAAAGGCATTCGGCGCGAAGGTCACTCTGATGAACCTCGATGTGTCATCGCATTATGCCTACCTGCAGGAGGGCGGCAAGTTCAACGTCGCCCGGGCCAGCTGGTTCGCGGATTATGCCGACGCTGAAAACTTCCTTGCCCTGAATGTCAGCAGCAACAAGACATTCAACTATGGCCACTACAACAATCCGGAATATGACGCGCTGATGAAAAAGTCCTATGACGAGCGCGATCCTGATGTCAGGTCAAAAATCATGCATGAGGCGGAAGCCCTGCTGACCCGCGATGAGCCCATCGCATCGCTGATGAACAGCGCCAATCTCTGGCTGATTTCCAAAAAGGTCAAAGGCTGGGGCGACAATCCAACCAACGAACACCTGAGCAAATATCTGAGCCTTGCGGAATAATGAGCCGGGTCCAATAGAGTGAGTAGGTGCAGCTACTGCGGAAGCTGCACAGAAGAGAGAGTATATCTCCATGTTTCATTTCGTCCTTCGCCGACTGGCGAGTGCGGTGCCGACATTGTTTATTGTCGTCACCATTTCGTTCTTCCTGATGCGGTTTGCACCGGGCGGTCCCTTCAACCTTGAAAGACCGCTGCCGCCAGCGACGATGGAAAACCTGATGAAGGCTTACCATCTGGATCAGCCGCTCTGGAACCAGTATCTGCAATATCTCAAAAATGCAGTGACCGGTGATTTTGGACCGAGCTATATCTATAAGGACAATACGATTGCCGAGCTGATCGGCAAGGGTCTGCCTTACTCGGTGGAACTCGGCTTTTATGCCCTGCTGCTCGCGCTCTTCGGCGGCGTTATTGTCGGGACGATCGCAGCTTTGCGGCAGAACAGCATACTCGATTTCCTGATCATGTCCGTCGCAACCATCGGCGTGACCGTTCCGAACTTCGTTGTCGGTCCGGTGCTGACATTGATCTTTGCCGTGCTTTTGTCTCTCTTGCCTGCGGGCGGTTGGGGCGATGGCTCATGGCGCTTCCTCATATTGCCGATGATCGCTCTAGCACTGCCACAGCTTGCGGTATTTGCCCGCCTCACGCGTGGCTCGATGATTGAAGGTCTGCATACGGATCACATCCGCACGGCACGCGCATACGGCTTGCCGCCAAGGACAGTCGTGATCACCCATGCGATGCGCGGCGCGCTGCTGCCTGTTGTCTCTTATCTCGCGCCCTGCGCTGCTGCCTTGCTGACAGGTTCTGCCGTGGTCGAAACCATTTTCACCATTCCTGGCGTCGGTCGCTACTTCGTGCTGGGCGCTATCAATCGCGATTATACGCTTGTGATGGGAACCGTGGTTCTCGTGGCGATTTTCGTTATCGTTTTCAATCTCGTGGTCGATATTCTGTACGGCCTTCTTGATCCGAGGGTTCGCCATGACTAATGTGTCCACAACAATCATCCCAGAGGAAGAATCCAAGGGGCGCAGCCTGTTTCAGCTGGCGACACTCCGCTTCCGCCGCAACCGAGCAGCGATGGCTGGTTGCGTCATGCTGTTCTTCATCACCATCTTTTCGTTCTTCGGACCGTATTTCCTGACCCACACCTATGATCAGGTTTTCTCGTCCTATGTCACGATCCCACCCAGCATCGAGCCGCTTCCAAAGGCAGATACGCTCGGCGATGTCATGAAGGGCGTCGCAAGCCGCGCCAAGGTGGAGCTGAGGGAATTTGCCGTCAGCGGCAATACATTCACGGCGACCATCCATTCGGATCAGACCATTGATCCGCGCACGACGCGCTATTTTGATCGTGCAAACGAGTTCGACGATACCCAAGTTGCCGCCACGGAAGATGATGGCAAGACCCTGAAACTCTCAGGCAACGTCAACCGCGAATACTTCTTCTTCGGCACTGACGCCAATGGCCGCGATATGCTGGCTCGTGTCATGCTGGGCGGACAAATCTCGCTGGCTGTCGGCTTTCTCGCCAGTCTTGTCTCGCTTGCCGTGGGCGTCACCTATGGGGCGATCTCGGGTTATCTCGGCGGCCGCGTCGATAATGTGATGATGCGCCTTATCGAGATTCTTTATTCGCTGCCCTTCGTGTTTCTCGTCGTGGTTCTCGTCGTCTTCTTCGGGCGAAGTTTTATCCTGATCTTTCTGGTGATCGGTGCGGTGGAATGGCTTGATATGGCACGTATTGTGCGCGGTCAGACCCTTGCACTCAAACGCCGGGAATTCATCGGAGCGGCGCAGGCCTTGGGGTTAACAGACTGGCAGATTATCCGCCGTCATATCATCCCTAATACAATTGGTCCGGTTATCGTGTTCGTTACGGTCGTGGTGCCGAAAGTCATTCTTCTGGAAAGTTTTCTGTCCTTCCTCGGTCTTGGTGTTCAGGCACCGCTGACCAGTTGGGGCGCACTGATTTCCGAAGGCGCAAACAAGATGCAGTCCGCACCCTGGTTGCTGATTTTCCCTGCCATTTTCTTTGTCATTACCCTGTTCTCGCTGAACTTCATCGGTGATGGCCTGCGTGATGCACTCGACCCGAAGGACCGCTAAAATGACGGACAACAAAGATACTGTATTGTCCGTACGCGGACTGAAAGTTGACTTCACCACCCCGGACGGCGATGTGAACGCCGTCAA
This sequence comes from Phyllobacterium sp. TAF24, assembly GCF_052113785.1. Taxonomy (NCBI): domain Bacteria; kingdom Pseudomonadati; phylum Pseudomonadota; class Alphaproteobacteria; order Hyphomicrobiales; family Phyllobacteriaceae; genus Phyllobacterium; species Phyllobacterium sp. TAF24. Next base: position 204,570 of record NZ_JBFRDN010000003.1, read on the forward strand.
AGGCATCGATCTCGATGTCCGGCCGGGCGAAACACTCGCCGTTGTCGGTGAATCCGGCTCCGGCAAGAGCCAGACCATGATGGGCATTATGGGCCTGCTCGCCCAAAATGGCCGCGTGACCGGCTCGGCCAAATATCGCGGCAAGGAATTGGTGGGCCTGCCAACCAAGGCGCTCAATGAGGTGCGCGGCTCCAAGATCACCATGATCTTTCAGGAGCCGATGACTTCGCTTGATCCACTCTATACGATTGGCCGGCAGATCGCTGAACCCATCGTTCATCATAAGGGCGTCAGCTTCAAACAGGCCAAGGTTCGTGTACTGGAACTGTTGAAACTTGTCGGCATTCCCGAGCCGGAGCGACGCATCAACAGCTATCCGCATGAAATGTCGGGGGGACAACGCCAGCGTGTCATGATTGCCATGGCACTTGCCAATGAGCCTGATCTTCTGATCGCGGACGAGCCAACCACAGCTCTTGACGTGACCATTCAGGCGCAAATTCTTGATTTGCTGCGTGACTTGCAGAAGCGTTTCGGCATGGCCATCGTGCTGATTACCCATGATCTTGGCGTGGTCAAACACTTTGCCGAGCGTGTCGTTGTCATGCGGCGCGGCGAAGTGGTGGAAAAGGGTACGATCAAGGATATTTTCGAAAACCCGAAGGAAGACTACACCAAAATGCTGCTGGCTTCCGAGCCTAGCGGCAGTAAATCGCCCCCCGAAGACAAAGCGCCGATCATGCTGGAAGGGCGCAATGTCACTGTCGATTTTGCCATTGGCGGCGGCTTCTTCTCCAGCGCACACACGCATTTCCGCGCAGTGGACGGCGTGACGGTGAAGCTCAAGGCGCGGCAAACCATCGGTATTGTTGGTGAATCCGGTTCTGGCAAGTCAACCCTCGGCCGGGCGTTGCTGCGTCTATTGCCGAGCAGTGGTCAGTATCACTTCGAGAAAAAGAATATCTCCGACTTTGATCGCTCGGCCATGCGTCCCTTGCGCCGGGAATTGCAGCTAGTGTTTCAAGATCCGTACGGATCATTATCGCCGCGCCAGACGGTTGGTGAAATCATCACCGAGGGCCTGCTCATTCACGAGCCGCAATTATCGCGGGCTGACCGCGACAAGCGAGCGATTGCAGCACTCAAGGAAGTGGGGCTCGATCCAACCGCGCGCAACCGTTATCCGCATGAATTCTCCGGCGGGCAACGCCAGCGTGTCGCCATTGCACGCGCGATGATCCTGAAGCCGAAAGTCGTTATTCTCGATGAACCGACGTCCGCGCTCGACCGATCCGTGCAGGGGCAGGTCATCGAACTGCTGCGCGACCTGCAAGCCAAGCACGATCTGTCCTATATCTTCATCAGCCACGATCTCGCTGTTATCAAGGCGATGTCCGATTATGTCATCGTGATGAAAAGCGGAAAGATCGTCGAAGAAGGCCAAACGGACGACATTTTTGACGCGCCTCAGCATGATTATACCAAGACACTGATCGGGGCTGCCTTCGATCTGGATTGATGACTTCTCGCGTCTGGTGAAGCTATCCTGTAGACAATGCGTAAATCTATGTAGACGCGGAGCTTTAGAATGGCCTTTTCCATCAAGGACGAGACAACAGATGCCGCGGTCAGGCGGCTGGCGAAAATGAAAAATACCAGCCTCACGGATGCTATTCGTGAGGCTGTCGAGAATGAATATAATTGCATCCCGTTGCAGGAGCGACTTGGAGCGCTGTCAAAGCGTTATCAATCTTATCCCGAAACCGGGTTGGACGCCGACAAGACATTTTTCGATGGTGTCTCTAACGACATCTGATGCTTAGTGACGTCTACGCCAAGTGGCCTGAAACGCTCCGCCTAAAGTTCCGAACGCCATGGCGGGTTTGCACCGGCGCGCGAGACAGTCACCGCCGCAGCCTTGGCACCAAGCTGCAGGGCATCGCGGATTTGCTCTTCGGTTATGGAGGTGAGGGCGCTTTTGGCCAACAGGCCCGCTTCCTGTAACGACGTCAGTACACCCGCCGTAAATGTATCGCCTGCACCGACCGTATCGACCACGGATACTTTTTGTGCGGCAACATGCACGGTTAGATCTTTGGTATAGCCGGTGACGCCCTCGGCACCGCGCGTGACGAGAATGAGTTTTGGCCCGTGCTGGGATGCGGGGACAATCCAGCGGCGGGCGATCTCTTCCATCGAACCGCTTTCACCGAACCAGCGCATATCCTCATCGGAAATTTTGACGATATCGGTCATGGCGATCATGCGGCGCATGCGTGCCAGATGCCTTTCCTTATCGGGGATGAAACCGGGCCGGATATTAGGATCAAGAACAATGACACGCTTTTCGTGTTCGCGCGCCATCAGCGCCTCATAGGTAGACCCGCAAGGCTCTGGAATGAGGCTGATCGCACCGAATTGCAGCGTCGTAACATTCTCATCCAGTTCAGGCAGATCAGTGATCGCCAGAGAACGGCCCGCGCTGTTCTCGTCGTAGAAGATATAGCTTGCCTGACCATCGGTCAGCCGCACGAAGGCAAGCGTGGTCGGCTGGGGTGAAATGTGGGCATAGCGCGTGCCAACATGGTTGGCGGCAAGGCTATCACGCAACATCTGCCCGAAGAAATCCGAGGAAACACCGGAGTAAAATTCCGTCGGCACACCGAGGCGGCCCAAAGCAATGGCTGTATTGAAAACCGCACCGCCAACATAGGGCGCGAAAGCCGGTTCGCCCGCCTCGCTTGTACGCGGCAACATGTCGATCAGTGCTTCACCACAACATAGGATCATTTGTCAGTTTCTTTCGATGGATAGATGACGCCCTTGCGGACGATAATATTGCCGTAAAGTCTGGGTTCGCTCGTCGCGATGATGGTATGGGCATTCTTTACCCGTGTGTAGAATGCATCGCCAACCAGCGGCAAGAGCGAAAATCCAGACGCCCGGCGGGCGCAGACTTCGACCATTTCCTCGTGCACGGGATCGAGCAGATCCGGATTACCCTTGACCGTCGCGCGGAACAACGCCGCCGGAACAAAATCATCCACCGGCATCACTTGCAGGATCGCATCAAGGATAGGGATCAACGGCAAGCCATCGGCACGGATGAGCCTGCGGGCATGTTCCAATGCAGGATAATTTCCATCGACCAATGCGATCTCGTCACCGTGCCCCATGGCACGCAGTGTTGCCAGAAGCTCCGGGCCCAAGATGGGCGGAATACCAATCAGCACGCTCAATCAACCTTTCTGAATATTTTCTGTCCGATAAGAAACCGGTCTGAGAGAGCAAGACTGGCAGCACCCAAAGCGCGGGCGTGAATCCCCACCGTGCCTTCGACGATAACGGGCAATTCGATGCCCTCCAGATCAAACGTTCCAACATGATCGCGCACCGCGTCGACGATCCGCGTGCGCACCGCAGCAGGGACCCAGCCATCAATAACCGCAGCTTCAAAATCAACCACTGAGGATGCAGCAACCACCGCCTGGGCAATGGCTTTGGCCGAACGATCAATCCATCCGTCCAGTTCGTCGCCCATCTCGCCCCAATCTTCAGGCGAGGTCCATAAGGGGGAGGGGTCGCGGCCAAGACCGGTGACGATGCGCTCCAGAGCGGTGATCGATGCAATATCGATCAGCTGTTGTGTAGCGCCATCCGGTCCGGGCACGGGCATGGAACCAAGCGCCCCGGCATTGCCTGAACGACCGGCATAGAGGCTGCCATTGATAACAATGCCGCCGCCAATAAACGAACCGATATAGAAATAGACAAAATCATTAAGGTCTTTGGTTCCGCCAAAGACGAGTTCGGCACCACAGGCAGCGGTGATATCATTCTGTAGATAAACCGGAAAATCACAGATCGCGGCAATCGAGGCTTTGATGTCAGACCGGCGCCACTGGTCGAGAATTTCCTGTGGCGCACCCACCGTATCGGCCCACTTCCATAGCTCGAACGGCGCTGCGATGCCAAGGCCAGCCACCTTTGAACGCTGTTTGTCATCAAGCCCATCCAGCATTTTCCTGATGCCGTTTTTGGTGAAGGTCATCACGGAGTCAGGCGTTGGATAGGCATAGGGCATATGCAACATCGACCGGATGCGTCCGACGAAATCAATCAGTACAAGATCTGCGCTGCGGCGGCCAATCTTGAGGCCAAGAAAAAAGGCGCCTTCCGGATTGAGCGACATGGGAATCAATGGCTGGCCGATGCGGCCGCGCAATGGTTCTTCGCGCGAAAGCAGCTCATCGGCTTCCAGCATCCGCATGATGATCGAGATTGTCTGCGCGGAAAGACCGGTCAGCCGCGCAATGGCGGTTTTCGCCAGACTGCCATGCTGGCGCAACAACGAAAGCACGACCCGCTCATTGTGGTCGCGCATACCGCTCTGGTTTGTTCCCTGATGGAGCGGCGGCCGTGTTCCTCCCGGACCGTGGCGCTCCGATAGTCTGATGCCCAAAAGGACGTCCTCCCTGAGATCGGCCTGATATCGGCGCGACAATGGAACCATCGGGCAAAGCTGTCAATAATAAATAAGAGTGATTTATTAATGTTGACAGCTTGGCGAGGCTGGTATTTTCTAAGGGCAGCACTTGGCCGGGAGGATAACTGTCCGAGGTGTTCAAGCGAACGAATGCTGCCCATGGGCGGCACGTCGCATTATGATTAAACTCTGGGAGGAAGTGACATGCGTAAGAGCATTTATCTCAAATCAACCATTCTCGGCGCTGCTGTTGTGGCCATCGCCGCCTTCGCCGCTCCGGCACAGGCTGCAGGCGTCGGCGCCTGCCTTATCACCAAGACGGACACCAATCCGTTCTTCGTCAAGATGAAGGAAGGTGCTGTTGCCAAGGCAAAGGAACTCGGCGTTAACCTCAAGACCTATGCGGGCAAGATCGACGGCGACAGCGAAAGCCAGATCGCAGCTATCGAAACCTGCATCGCCGATGGCGCTAAGGGTATTCTGATCACGGCATCAGACACAGCAGGCATCGTCTCGTCGGTTAAGCAGGCACGCGATGCCGGTGTTCTGGTCATCGCACTCGACACACCGCTTGATCCAGTCGACGCGGCTGACGCAACTTTTGCAACCGATAACCTTCTGGCGGGCGAACTCATCGGCAAGTGGGCCGCCGGAACTTTGGGCGACAAGGCCAAGGGCGCAAAGGTTGCTTTCCTCGACCTGACACCGTCACAGCCATCGGTCGACGTTCTGCGCGATCAGGGCTTCATGAAGGGTTTTGGCATTGATGTTGTCGACATTAACAAGATTGGCGATGAGAAAGACCCGCGCATTGTTGGCCACGACATCACCAATGGCAATGAAGAAGGCGGCCGCAAGGCCATGGAAAACCTTCTGCAGAAGGATCCGGGCATTAATGTCGTTCACACGATTAACGAGCCAGCTGCTGCCGGTGCCTATGAGGCGCTGAAGGCATTCGGCAAGGAGAAAGACGTGCTGATCGTTTCCATCGATGGCGGCTGCCCCGGCGTGAAGAATGTTGAAGCCGGTGTTATCGGCGCGACATCACAGCAATATCCTTTGATGATGGCTTCGCTCGGCATTGAGGCCATCAAGAAGTTCGCTGACACCGGAGAAAAGCCGAAGCCGACAGCAGGCAAAAACTTCTTCGACACAGGCGTTTCGCTTGTCACCGATAAGCCGGTCAAGGGCGTCGAGTCCATCGATGTGAAGAGCGGCCTTGCCAAGTGCTGGGGCTGATCGCCGCCTGATCTGACAAAAAAGCAAGCAGGCAAGGAGGGGACGGTGTAAACCGTCCTCTCCAAACTGCGCAAATTTCGGGGAGCCAACTCATGACCGAAACCAATCCGGGATCACAACCCAAGCAGGAATTCGAGAGCGTTCTTACGCAGAGCGCGACAGCCGTTGCCAATTTCGACGGTGAGCAGAAAAGCCTTGTTGAGCGGACGCGCCACTTTCTTCATTCGAGCCCGGCAGCTGTTCCGCTGATCGTGCTTGTGTTGTCTCTGGTGGTATTCGCCGTCATCGTCGGTTCGCGCTTCTTCACACCTTTTGCCCTCTCGCTGATCCTGCAACAGGTGGCGATTGTCGGTATTGTCGGCGCGGCGCAGACACTGGTTATTCTGACCGCCGGTATCGACCTTTCCGTTGGTGCAATCATGGTTCTGACGTCAGTCGTCATGGGTCAGTTCACGTTCCGCTACGGATTGCCGGTCGAGCTTTCCATTCTGTGCGGCGTCGCTCTGGGTGGATTGTGCGGTCTGATCAACGGCATACTGATTGCCTATGTGAAGCTGCCACCCTTCATTGTCACCCTCGGTACATGGCAGATTTTTCTGGCAACGACCTATATCTACTCTGCCAATGAAACGATCCGGGCGCAGGACATCGAAACCAACGCACGGATGCTTCAATTCTTCGGCGAAAAAATCCAGATCGGTACCGCCACCTTCACCTATGGCGTGTTTGCCATGATCCTGTTGATCGCCATTCTCTGGTATGTGCTCCAACACACGGCATGGGGCCGCCATCTCTACGCAATCGGTGATGACCCGGAAGCGGCCGAACTTGCGGGTGTGCGCACCAAGCGCGTCCTGATTTCCGTCTACGTATTGGCCGGTTTCATCTGTGCATTGGCCGGTTGGGCGCAGATCGGCCGCAACGGCTCCGTATCGCCACAGGTTGGCCAGTTCGCCAATATTGAATCCATCACCGCTGTGGTTATCGGTGGCATGTCGCTCTTCGGTGGACGCGGATCAATCCTCGGCATGCTCTTCGGCGCACTGATTGTCGGTGTTTTCTCCTTCGGCATGCGCATGTACGGCACCGATGTCCAATGGACCTATTTGATGATCGGCGTTTTGATCATAACGGCTGTGGCAATCGATCAGTGGATCAGAAAGGCAGCGAGCTGATGACCCAGGAACCCCTTCTTACGGCTCGCGGTCTGGTCAAACGATATGGCCGTGTCACGGCTCTCGATCATGCGGATTTCGATCTTTATGCCGGCGAAGTTCTCGCTGTCATTGGCGACAACGGCGCCGGAAAATCCTCTCTTATCAAGGCGATATCGGGTGCTGTTCATCCTGATGAGGGCGAAATCAAGCTCGATGGCAAGGTGATCAATTTCCGCTCTCCAATGGAAGCGCGCGATGCCGGTATTGAAACCGTCTACCAGAACCTTGCTTTGTCCCCGGCACTTTCGATTGCCGACAACATGTTTCTTGGCCGCGAAATCAGAAAGCCGGGCATTCTTGGCAGTTGGCTACGTATGCTCGATCGCAAGGCCATGGAAAAGCAGGCGCGCGACAAGCTGACCGAGCTTGGCCTGATGACCATTCAGAACATCAGTCAGGCGGTTGAAACGCTCTCGGGCGGTCAACGGCAAGGCGTCGCCGTGGCGCGTGCGGCTGCTTTCGGCTCCAAGGTCGTGATCATGGACGAACCAACGGCAGCACTTGGCGTAAAGGAGTCCCGCCGCGTTCTGGAACTCATTCAGGATGTGAAAAAGCGCGGACTACCGATTGTGCTGATCTCCCACAATATGCCACATGTTTTCGAAGTGGCTGATCGCATCCACATTCACCGGCTTGGCAAACGCCTTTGTGTCATCAACCCAAAGGAATACACCATGTCCGATGCCGTGGCATTCATGACGGGAGCCAAAGAGCCACCCGCCAGTCTTGTTGCATGAAGGACAAATTGCAAAAATGAAACGCTCAGAAGTCAACGCGATCATCCGTGAAAGCGATAAGTTCATCCGCTCCTTCGGCTATGTCATGCCGCCTTTTGCCTATTGGTCACCGGAAGAGCTGAAGGCCCGTACGTCAAGCGACACAAAAGCTATTCTCAAGGCGCGGCTAGGCTGGGATATCACCGACTATGGACAGGGCAAGTTCGACGAACTCGGCCTGTTCCTCTTCACCACCCGCAATGGCAATGCCGACGACCTGCAAAAGGGCGGCGGCATGCTTTATGCGGAAAAGATCATGATCTCACGCGAAAAGCAGCTCTCGCCGATGCATCGCCATATCGTCAAAGCCGAGGACATCATCAATCGCGGCGGCGGCACACTTGTCCTTGAGCTTTTCAACTCGAATGCCGATGGCAGTGTCGATGAGAAGACCGATGTGGAAGTGGCAACGGACGGGCGTATCGTCAAGCTAAAGGCCGGTGGCCTGTTGAAATTGCAGCCGGGCGAGAGTGTCACGCTGCTGCCGGGAAACTGGCATGCATTTTGGGGCGAAGGCGGCGATGTGCTGATCGGCGAAGTCTCAACGGTTAATGACGATCTGACCGACAATATCTTCCGCGAGCCAATTGGCCGTTTCTCCTCCATCGAAGAGGATGAGGCGCCAGTACATCTCCTTGTTTCCGATTATGACAAATGGCTTGCCTGAACCATCAAGCGGTTTTGGCAACAGGCGGTATTCGATGATTGTAACAATCGATGATCTGGTGACGGCCATTCTGGCCCGCGCCACAGAAACCAACCGTCTGATCGTTGCCATTGCCGRCCCTCCCGGGGCCGGCAAATCCACCGTTTCCGCAGCAATCTGCGCGGCCATCAACGCCAAGGAGAATGACGCAGCTGTGGTCGTTCCTATGGATGGCTTTCATCTCGACAATGCTATTCTCGATGCCCGTGACCAGCGCAAACGGAAGGGCTCCCCACCCACCTTCGACTGTGCCGGGTTTGAAGTCCTGCTGAAGCGGCTGCGGGCAGGGGAGAACGGTGTCGTCATTCCCCTTTTTGACCGCAAGCTCGATCTGGCGCGCGCGGGTGCTGCTGTGGTGAGTGGAGATCAACGCATTCTTTTGGTGGAAGGCAATTATCTTCTGCTTGATGAAGCGCCTTGGAACAGACTGGCACCACTTTTTGATATCACGGTGTTCCTGCAGGTGGACCGCGTCGAAATGGAAAACCGCCTTGTTCAGCGGTGGCTCGGCTTTGGCTACAATGTCGGTTCGGCGCAGCAGCGCGCCCTTTCCAATGATATCCCCAATGCTGATCTCGTCTTGTCCGGATCACGTCCCGCCGACTATACGGTGATGAACTAGCACGATCGCTCGGCACAATTATTGTTCGTGGTTCGGCATAACAACCATGACGGGAGAGTGAGGACTAATCTCCTTAGCCATGGGTCCTCGGGTCAAGCCCGAGGATGACGGAGGGGGTGGGCTGTTGACAGTCAAGTTCTGCAATCTTTGCGATTAGCGTTGCATCCTCACTCTCCGTCATGGTTGTTATGCCGAACCACGCGCACAATTCACATCCCGCTGCCTATACGGCTATGAACGCGCAGCCACTGTCATTCTGATGTAACAGGAAAAGGCGATGGGCTCGAACGACGCCAGTCTCGGCATTTACAGGCAGGACAATGCAAAACCTTTATCCGGAGATTGAGCCCTACAGCCACGGCGTGCTCGCCGTTGGCGACGGCAACAGCATTTATTGGGAAATGTGCGGCAATCCGCAAGGAATCCCGGCGCTTGTCCTTCACGGTGGTCCGGGTTCCGGCTGTTCCACAAATACACGTCGTTTCTTTGACCCTGATCGCTATCGGATCATTCTGTTCGACCAGCGTGGTTGTGGTCGCAGCACACCCCATGCCAGTGATGCGAACACCGATATGTCGGTTAATACAACAGCACATTTGCTTGATGATATCGAATGGTTACGCCAGCACCTTGATGTCAGCCTCTGGCTTGTATTCGGCATGTCATGGGGATGCACATTGGCGCTTGCCTATGCCGAGAAACACGCCGACCGGGTGCTTGCTTTGGTCCTCGCGGGTGTGACCACCACGCGGCGTTCGGAGATTGACTGGCTCTATCGTGATATCGCGCCTCTGTTCCCGGAAGAATGGGCAAAATTCCGAGCTGGGGCATCTGGTGCGGGGTGCGTGGTTCGACAAGCTCACCATGAGGGAGAGTGGGGATGCAATGCTAATCACAAAGATTGCAGCACAAAGGGTGCAGAATTTAGCTCCCTTTCACCAATCTCCCTCATGGTGAGCTTGTCGAACCACGGAGAGCGGGACGGCGATCTCGTCAGCGCCTATTACCGCCTGTTAAATGATATAGACCCGAATGTTCGCCTGAAAGCTGCCCGCGACTGGCATGAATGGGAAGCGGCGTCGATCCTTATCAATTCTGCGGCAACGCTATCATCAAAATGGTCTGATGATCGCTATATTCTGGCACGCGCCCGTATCATCACGCATTATTTCCATCATAATGCCTGGCTTGAAAATGGCGTTTTATTGCGGGAGGCCAGGGCCTTAAATGGAATATCTGGTGTAATGGTTCAGGGTCGTTTCGATTTGGAAGCGCCGCTCGTGACGGCATGGGAGCTGTCGCAGGTCTGGCCGGATGGCGCGTTGGTTATCGTACCCAATGCTGGACATTCACCAACCGCGACTGGCATGAGCGAAGCCATTGTTGCATCAACAGACAGATTTGCCCGCAGACTCCAAATGTGAAATGGGGTTGGCATGGCGCCAACCCCATCGTCAGTTTCAGAACTTGACCGTCAGATCCGCCTTGACGGCATTGTCATTGTTCTCGCTGGAGAACTGACCGGTATAGGTCAGGCCGAGCGACGCGTTCTTGCCAATACCGACATCAAAGCCAGCTTCCACCGCAAGGGCATCTTCGGCAATCGGCAGACCCTCAATGGTGAAGGGCCGGCCACCGGCAAAGGCCAGAGTCTGCTCTGGAGTAACATCGCCAAAGGCGTGGTTCCAGCCAAGCATACCGCGCGCGGTGAGAATGGTGCTTTCGCCAAGTGCAAAGTCATGCGAGGCACGAAGGCCAAGTGTCGTCGTGGTCACGTCACTTGAGTTCGAATGAACCGATACATTGCCTATCCCGCCATTTTCCTGAAACCCGTCAGATTTCAGATGCGCATATCGTACCCCGGCAAAGGGTTCAAAAGCAGCGTAAGACGTATCGATACGGTAGCCAAGTTCACCAAAGACCTGCACGGTCTGGGCCGTGTAGGAAACATCCGCCGCACCGGCAGAACCACCGAAAGTATCACGCCGGTTGGTATCAATCTCATGATGGGCAAGCGTGGCGCCAAGGCGCAGCCCAAGCGCATCCCATTGCCGTCCACCATAGACACCGACCTGATAGCTATCGACTGAAGCTTTGTCACCGCCACTGTGCAACGATGTATTGCCATAGCCTGCCAGCAGACCAAACCGCCATACATCGGCAATCACACCATCAAGACCGGTGACAAAACCACCGGTATCTCGATTGTAACCGGAGGCATTGCCGCTGCCATCCGCATGAGCCCAGGCTCCGTAGGCCTGTCCCCATAGCGCCGTTGAAGCCGGGACCGGCTCAACCGCGGCAAAGGCCTCGCCGCTTTTCGACTTGGAATCCGGACCATAGGCCAACGGCGCCATTGTCGGCTGCGGCTTCACGGCAACGCCGTCAAATGCTGCCCGAACACGATCGGTTGCCGCCTGACTGATGAACTGACCATCCTGAAGGAGGACCCCGTTCAGCGTGGCATGGATTTCGCCAGTCAGAGATTGATACCCTCCGGCGAGATTGTCGAAAAGGGTTGAAGCAAGAACCTTGTCGTAAAGCGGGTTACCGGCACCAAGGTTATTAATCGCCTTGCCAACTGCCTTCTGATTTCGAGTTTTACCCAAATCATCAAAGCCGAGACTGTTGCGTCCCAAGGTAACAGTTACATCCGTGGGCGTATAAGCCAGCGAGGGATCGAAGAACAAATACGACGTGGCGACCTTCTCGAATTTTCCATCAATCAGTCCGGTTGAAGAAAGGATGCCATAACCCCGACCACTAATCGGGGCTTTGCTGTCTCCAGCTTCGGGTGTCACAACTACTACACCACCCAGCAGCTTGGTTTTCCCGTCTACTGCCAGCTTGTCAGCGGCTTCCCCGTTGACCTCAATATGCAAATTACTGCCTGCATTAAAGGTCACATCACCCTTTGACGCCAACGTGCCGACGGAATTACCCGGCGCAACGGTACCACCTGCATTGGCAACGATTCCACCAACAGTGCCGTTACCGCCCAATGTACCGCTATTGTTGACGATAACCTTCGAGGTGATTGATCCGTCATTGTTAAGCGTTCCATCCGCATTTTGCGTCCGGGATATGGACAGCAAGCCGCCATTGATAATCGTATCGCCGCTGTAAGTATTTACACCCGTCAATCGCAGTGTACCCGCGCCGCCTTTGGTCAACCCGCCCACATAATTATTGGGGTCGCCAAGCTTGGTCTGCAAGGTTGGAATCAGCGCTTCATACGCGGTAAACTCCGCCAAAGCACTGGCAATGCGATCATTGGTGATCGTACCGCGAATGGTATCCAGACTGGAAGCAGGCGTCGTCGAGAAGGTTACAAATTGTTTCTCTCGCGGTTTGCTCGTGTCGGGGTTAGTCGCCACGAAGGCGTTCCACAGCGCCGTTGCGGTTGCATCCTTGCGCATATCCGCATCGGCCTTATCAAACGCTGCACTGGCAGCCTCTGCTTCTGCCTCCGTCAATGGAGGAACCTGCGCAAGAGTGATTTTATCCAGCGCTGCATACCGCTTTGTTACGAGATCGATGGCAGCCGGATAAGTGGCAGTCGGGAAATCAACCGCGACCTGATCCTTGATTTTCGCCTTGCTGGCTTCGGTTACACCGTTTTGCCAGCCTTCCGTAACCTTCTTTGCTTCCCAGTCTGCTATTGTCTTGGCATCCTCGGTCTTGCGTTGGTTCAACGCATCCTGAGAGATATTATTGCTCCAGACCTCTTCATTCTTGCCAACATAGGTGCCGGGCAGATTGGCCGTAAACTGGCTCATGAACTGACCGGGGCCTTTGAGTGCCTTGTCGAGATTGATCAGGCCCCAACCGTAAACACTGTCAACACCAGCGTCACCGAGATCGGTGGATGTCGTTTTGAGAATCTCATTGACCTCGCCATTGGCGAGATAGGAATAGCGTTGCTTCAACACGGCAAAAGCGCCGGTGGCAAAGGGGCCAGCCATGGAGGTGCCGTTGAACTTGGCATAGCCGGGTTTCAATTCCCCGGTGAAGACATCACCGATCTTGAAACCGGTAATATCGCCGGTTGGAATGCTGCTGTAGATCTGCGTTCCGGGGGCACCTACGCAGAAATATTTGGAATAGCCGCAATTGCTGGAAAAGCTGCTTCTTGAATATCCCTGCGGATTCTCGGGGTCCGCAACGACGCTCATTGTCGTCAGCCAATGTTTCTCTACATCCGGTGCAAAAGCGGCAAGCCCCGCCATCGCGTCCGGTTCGAGCCCGCCATCATTGCCTGCCGAAAATTCGACAACAATGCCGCTGCGCGCAGCCTTGAGAGCGCCGCTGTAAGCGCCACCTTCCGGCTTGTCGAGAATCGCCTTGATCTCCTGAAATTGTCCATAAGCCTGCTGATAGGACCAGGATGAACTGGAAWGACCGATACCCCAACTGTCGGTGATGATATCAACACCGCTATTGATCATGGAATCCCAGGCCTTGCCGTAGACGGCGCCATCATTGCCAAGCACGATACCGTCTTCAGGGCCCGCGTCATAATTGTTGGCGGCAAAAATATGGGCGTCAAACGCGACACCCATCATTTCCTTGCCATCGCGGTTCGCCGCGGCAATGCCCGCAACGTGCGTTCCATGTTCCGAAATGCCGCCCAAGCCATCAATGAACTGCTTGCCATCGGCGACGAATGGATCACCAGCCTTAACCGGGATGTTGGGATCGGTGTAAAGGCGAATACCCGTATTGGTAAGGAATGTCAGTTTGCCAGCGCCAGCAAATTCCGGATGACCTGCCCAGACAGGCTGGTCGATCACGCCAAGTTTTGCACCTTTGCCGGTGTACCCCATGGCGTAGGCCGCGTCGGCATTAATTGCTTTCAGACCAACATTTCCATTGAATTCCTTGTCGGCGCGCCATGTTTTCCTTGCCGCCTCGAAATCATTCGTTCGCGTGCCATCAGCGTTGAAATATTTGGGGAGTTCCTGTGCCAGTGCGCCCGTTGTGAGTGCAGCTGTAGAGATGAGTATTGTTGTAAAAACAGTTGTTTTGAGATGTTTGCGGAACCGGGAGAGGTGACAATTACGCACGGAATGAGCCGCGCTGATGTCGCGAAAAGACATATAAAATCCTCCAGTATTGAGACCAACTAATACGAAAGTTGGGGGAGACTGAAATTTTTATATGTGTGAGGTCAAGCGCTCACAGAGCGAATTATGAATTATTTGTGTTGATTTCTTGAAAACTAAGGCAGGAACCAAAATTCAATCGGTTAGATGCAACATTTATTCCGAAGTAAAAACAAATGGTTATGCACGCGGCGAAAGTTGCGTTGCCATATTTGCCATAATTGCCGCTGCCGCAGCACGGGTAATACCCGCCCAGGATGTGAGAATCTCGGGCGTAATACGATAGGCGGGACCGGTCACGGAAATACCCGCAACGAAATGTCGGTTATGGGAATATATAGGCGCGGCAACACAGCAGATATCCGTTTCGTGCTCCTCACGGTCATAGGCGTTGCCCTCCACCCTGATGTGATCGATTTCCTTCAGCAGCGCCTTTGCATCAGGCAAGGTGTTTGCAGTAAAACGTCGAAACTCAATCAGGCCAATGCGCGCATTAAGTTCCTCGTCTGAAAGGGCGGATAGCGCAGCTTTGCCGACGCCCGTGCAATAAACCGGCGCCGTATTGCCGATCTGCGAATACATGCGAACACTCTGGCGGCTTTCCACCTTGTCGAGGTAAATCACTTCGATACCGCGTAAGACGCCCAAATGAACCGTTTCACCGGTTTGTTCGTGCAATATCTGCAGGTGAGGCTCGGCAATGGTGCGAAACTCATTGCTGGACCAGGCTTTCGAGGCAAACTGCAGCAGGCGAAGACCAAGGCCATAGGAATGGTCGCGATTCATGGCGAGCAGACCTTCCTCGATCAGATTTGATATTTGCCGGTGCAGTGTGCCGCGCGGCTGATCGGACAGTTTGAGCACGTCGGTAAAACGGAGCGGCACCGGCGAAGAAGCGACAATGTTCAAAACCTCCAGAGCTTTCCCTAGGGTTCCCGTTGAGTTTTCCTGCGTCTTGTCCATTGAATGACATCCACCTCTTGACTTTCAGCACTCTAGGATGACTATTCTATATAGTCAAATTGCGTTCCAAATAATGGAACTCACAGCGAGATTCTGACCATGATGCCCTCTTCTATTTTCCCCGATCTGAAAAACCGTTCCATACTTATCACCGGGGGAGGGTCCGGCATTGGCGCGGCCTTGACCGAAGGGTTCGTCCGGCAAGGTTCGCGCGTTGCTTTCGTTGATATTGCCGATGATGCCTCCCACGCACTCGTCGAGCGTCTGGACAAGGAATATGGCAACAAGCCGCTTTACCTGAACACGGACTTGCGCGACATCGAAGCGCTCCGCGCCGCTGTGGCCAAGGCTATTGCGGCTCACGGTCCAGTAACTGTGCTCGTCAACAATGCGGCCTGGGATGACAGGCACGATATTGACGATGTCACGGTCGAATATTGGGACAAAAACCAGTCCATTAACCTGCGTCCGCAGTTCTTCACCGCGCAGGCGGTTGCGCCGGGTATGCGGCAATCGGGCGGCGGTTCGATCGTCAATTTTACCTCCACATCTTTCATGATCAATCAGGGCAACTTTCCCTCCTATACGGCTGCAAAAGCTGGAATTATTGGCCTTACCAAAGGGCTTGCCGGCCGTCTCGGACCGGAGAACATCCGCGTCAATGCAATAGCGCCGGGCTGGGTCATTACGGAACGTCAACGCGAACTCTGGGTGACTGATGACAGCCTCAAGGCTCATATCGACAAACAGGTGCTGAAGGAGGAAATTCAGCCCGGCGATATGGTCGGGCCTTGCCTGTTCCTCGCTTCGGACGCGGCCCGGATGCTCACCGCCCAGACATTGATTGTCGATGGAGGCTATCTGTGAGCGGGACAGCAACCTATGCGGTCGCCGATTGGGGAACGAGCCGCTTCCGTCTCTGGCTTTTGGACGAGAAAGGCAATGTCGTCGCCGAGCGTCGTTCAGATGATGGTCTGGATACATCGCGCGCCCGTGGTTTTGCCGAAACGCTCGAAGATCATCTGACCGGTCTTCGCGCACCGATAGATTTGCCTGTTATCATCTGCGGTATGGCCGGTTCGCGGCAGGGTTGGGTCGAGGCCAATTACGTACCAGTACCGGCGGATCTCACGGCGATACTTTCCGGAGCGGTCAAAATTGCTGGTATCACCCGCGATGTCAGGATCATCCCGGGCCTGTCGCAATCGGGCAGCGCGCCCAATGTCATGCGGGGGGAGGAAACCCAGCTGCTTGGCGCCATGCTGGCCCGTAATCTGCGCAGCGGTCTGGTGGCCATGCCCGGCACACATTCAAAATGGGTGGAACTGGAAGAGGGCAGGGCAAAATCTTTTTCGACCTATCTGACCGGTGAACTCTATGCGTTGCTGGCCGGGCATTCGATCCTGCGCCATTCCATTGGCAATGCCGCCGATGCGGCCACACCAGAACATCCGCAATTTATTGCGGGGCTTGAACTGATGCTTGCTGGCAACCGGCGCATGCTGGGCGAACTTTTTGGTATTCGCGCTGCCATGCTGCTGGAAAATCTTACGCCAGATGCGGCGGCATCGCGGTTATCAGGTCTGCTTATCGGCACTGAGATCGCAGGTGCCAAGGAAAAATATGGCACAGCAAACAAAATCGCACTCGTCGCATCGGGTGCAATGGCTGCGCTTTATGCCAAAGCACTGACCGTTGCGGGACTTACCTTCGACATCGTTGATGCAGATGAGGCCGTACGCAAGGGATTGTTTGTTGCCGCATCCAAACTCTGGCCAGCCGAAGCATAAGGACACTTACAATGACACAATCTTCCGCTCCCTGGCCCAAGCTCAAGCGCGATCTGATAGCCATATTGCGCGGCGTCAAGCCTGACGAAGTGCTTGCGATTGGCGAAGAACTGGTGAAATCCGGTATCGATGTGATTGAAGTTCCGCTCAACTCGCCCGAGCCGTTCCAGTCTATTGAACTCTTGGCGAAAAGCTTGCCATCGCATGTGTTGATTGGCGCTGGCACGGTGCTCGATCCTGCCGACGTCACACGCCTTGACGCGGCAGGTGGCCGTCTGATGATCAGCCCGAATGTCGATGCTGCCGTACTTGCCGCCGCAGCAGAAGCAAAGATGGTGACAATGCCCGGCGTTTTCACGCCAACAGAGGCTTTGGCCGCATTGAAAGCGGGCGCTTCGGGCCTTAAGTTTTTTCCTGCCAGCGTGCTGGGTCCCGATGGCATCAAGGCGATCAGCGCAATCCTCCCAAAGGGTACGATTATCGGGGCTGTTGGCGGCGTGGATGAAAACAGCTTTGCTGCCTATTCCAAGGTTGGCGTTCGCACGTTCGGTTTGGGCTCAAGCCTTTACAAGGTCGGCGCATCGGCTGCCTATGTCGGCGAGCGGGCAAGGGCAACCGTCGAGGCCTATGACCGGATATTTTCTGCCGGAGCCTGATTATGGATAAACCAAATATTCGCGTCTTTCATGATGTGCCCTGCGAACTGGGTGAAGGGCCGGGTTATGATCCGCTGACAAAAACAGTGTGGTGGTTTGATATTGTTACGGGCCGCCTGTTTGAAAAACCCCGTGCCGGCGGTGTGGTCGATGTCCACCCGCTGGGCCAGATGGCAAGCGCCCTTGCGGTTGTTGATGCGAACCGCCAGTTGATCTCGACGGAAACGGGCCTGTTCATCCGCGACCGCACGACCGGCCACACGCTTATGCACCAGCCCATTGAGGCGGATAACCCCATCACCCGGTCGAATGACGCCCGCGTGCATCCAGCCGGTGCGTTCTGGATCGGCACTATGGGCAAGAAATCACAACAGGGTGCGGGCTCGATTTATTGGTACCGGGAAGGACAGCTGCGCACGCTCTTCACCGATATTACCATCACGAATTCGATCTGCTTTTCTCCCGATGGGCGCATTGGCTATTTCGCCGATACCCGGAAGAACATCATCTGGCGTGTCGATACGGATTCTGAAACCGGTTTGCCGCTTGGCGAACCCGCTGTGTTCTATGAGCACAAGGATGCCGGTGGCATTGACGGCTCCATCGTTGATCGTGATGGCAACCTTTGGAACGCTTGCTGGGGTCGCGCGCATATCGATGTCTATTCGCCCGATGGAAAGCGCATTCGATCCATCGCAACTCCGGCGCGGCAACCTTCATGCCCGGCCTTTATCGATGAGGACTCCGCAGCCATGGTGGTAACGACAGCCTATCAAGATATGAGCGAGACCCAGCGCCGCTCCGACCCCAATGCTGGCAAGACCTTTTTAATCGAGGTGGCCGGGAAGGGGCGGTTTGATCCACCCGTCCGCCTATGAGTTGAAGCTGAAGCGACAGACCAAGCCGATGCTCAGGTAATCATGTACCCGCCATCTACGGGCATCGCGATTCCATTGACCATTGCGGCTTCATCAGACAGAAGGAACAGGATCACCTCGGCCACATCGGCAGGTTCTGCAAAACGGCCGACCGGAATGCGATTGAGCATTCCCTCCGATTTTTTTGGATCGCTCCAGGCTTTCACCGCCATTGGTGTCAAAGTCACCGTCGGGTTGACCGCGTTCACCCGGATACCGTGGGGGGCAAGCTCCAGAGCCATCACCCGCGTCAGCCCATCGAGCCCGCTTTTTGAAGCACAATAGGCGGCATGGTCGGCTATGCCGACAAAGGAGGCTACCGAGGAAACATTGACAATGGCCCCCTTCTGCCCTTTCGCAATGAGATCACGGGCATATTCCTGCGCAACGATCATGGGTGCCCGCGTGTTCACCGCAATCAGATGATCAAAGGATTCGACTGAGGTCTCGACGAATGACTGCAGATCGGTGGTGCCTGCACAGTTCACGAGCAGATCAGCCGGCAGGGCCTGGCGCGCCGCCAGCCGCGTCGCCTGCGCATTGCTCAGATCAACCTCGATTGCTGTGCATCCGGGCACATCGCGCAGCGCTTCAACATCCCCGGCGCTTCGGGTAAGCGCAATGACGGCTGCCCCACGGGCGCTTAGCATCTGCGTGAGCACACGGCCGATCCCCTTACCCGCACCGGTAATGATGACCCTCTTCCCCGCGAATTCCATGTCAAATCTCCTTAAATCCGCTTGACCATTATCAGGGCGAAAACACGAACCGATGCGCATCGACCGTCACGGGATCGACGCGACCAAAGTTAGAAGTTTCTGATCAACGCCGGTTCGAAGACCGAAACGTTCACAAGAATTCCGACTGCGCAAAGCGGGATATATTCAAGCCGTATGGCAACGGTCCATCCTTGCCCGGCATCACATCATCCATCGGAAGAGCGACGCTCTTGTCGGTGGCGGCAACCTATCACGCTGGAAGCGAGACCGGACACCACTCCGTCCCCAATGCGGTGATACTTTTTTGATCGAAGGGCATGGAAGGGGCGGGGCGATCACGCCATCAGGCTATGATTTCTTACCCTTCGACTTGGCCGCTTCCATTTCCAGATTTTCCTTCATCCGGAATTTGACAATCTCGCGCACAAGATCAAGCGGCAGCGGTTCATCAAGCCTGAACCGAACAGTAGATTTGCTCAATTCGTAGGGCGTAAACTCTTCTTTGAAAACCTCGAAGACCTTAAAGGCGGGGAAAGACAGCGACACATGCTGTGTATAGGCGGAATAATAGATCAACATGCCATGAAACCTGAAAGCGGGTATCTGGTAGCTGATCAATTCCTCGGCTTCAGGTGCCGTTTCGTGGATCGTTTCTCTCAGTTTTTCCAGAACGGCACGCGCTTTATCAGGCAGTGATTGCAGATATTCCTCAACGGTGCTGAACCTCGTCTTCTCCCCAGTCATCCCTTATCCTCAACCATATCGGGACGGCGGCGGGAGAGTATAAACCCTTTCATCAGCCGCTTCCCCGTTCCCGCTTGCTCTACATTAACCCGAAAGGTCGCGTTCAAGGTAAGCTTGACGACCGAACAAGGCAAGGATGGCAAAGCCAGCGGCGGGAAAGACAAGTGCCAGAACCAGCCAGCCCGGCGCGCCCCAACTCACCAGCAAAGCAGTCAGCAGAAACGGCCCGAGCATTTCAGCGGTTGCAGAACTGGTGTTGAAAAAACCTTGATACTCACCCTGCCGCCCCGGCGGCGCCAGACGGAAACTGAGATCCCATGCTCCCGCCATATGCATCATCTCACCAAATACATGGAGCAGCGCACCGAAGATGGCGAGCAGCACAGCGAGCCACACCGTCGATGATAGGGCCATCGCAGCGAATGCGAGACAAGCGGCGGATAATAGAAGTGTCGCTGAAAAAATCGACCTGCGCGCGTCCTTGGCTGTCGCGACACGCCGCCCCAATCGAACTTGCAGCAACATGACACCTATGGTGTTCACACCATAGAGAACCGGCGCAATCCAGAGCGGAGCTTTGGTATGCAAGGCGATCCACAGGGGCAGTGTCATATTGAGTAGTGGAATGTAGAGAAGAATAATCGTGTTGAGCAACGCCAAGACCACATAGGGCCGGTCCCTCAGCACCGCGAGAGGCGGGCCTCGCCTGATAGGGACTGGCTCCGGCACATTGGATGGCAAAGAGCGGTAAACCAAAGCTGCAACGAGGAAAATTGCGCCTCCGATGGAAAAGGCCAACCGATAGACCGGCAAACTGTCGAAATACAGGGCCAGGCTACCAATTAAAGCGCCCACTGATAGGCCGCCATTACCAAGCGCATGGAGGTACGCACTCGTTTGCGTGCGGTGGCTGGCGTCGATCAGGGATGCTATCATCGCCATACGTGCGGTCATGGCGCCGCGCAGACAGGCGGCAAAACAACACGTAGCTATAACAAAAGCTGTAAATCCGTTGACCAACAGGAAAAACCAGTAGCTGAGACCAACGCCGACTGTCAGCCACGCGGCAATATTCCGTGCGCTCCAGCGATCGGCCAAAATGCCAAGGGGCAATGGCACCAGCAGACCAACCATCCCTGATATTGTTAGACCAAGGCCTATTTCGAGCGGCGACAAGCCGGAAGCCCTGGAGAAGAACAAAGCAGAACTCGAAAAGTATATGCCGCCAGCAATGGCGCCCATCGTCTGGGCGATGGCGAGCCCACGAACTGTCTTGTCTGCAGGCAATATACGCGACCGAAAGGCGCTATATTTTGACCGGATTTTCGCCTGCAGAATGTTTGGCATTGTCAGTGTCGTGTCGCTCCATTGTAAAATCACAGATTGTTCGGCTGAACCCAGCTGAGCAGCGGTCCATAGGCGAAACGCATAGCCCCACATGAAAAAGCTACATCAAATCAAAACGCGTGAAAATTAGACCAACGGACTAGAGGCTGCCCCCGTTTTCCTTGCTTCCTTATGCCAAAACACGCGTGCATTGATGTCCATCATGCAACACCCGGCACGAACCGCGTGGCAACCCTTGCGAATTCATACGGAACTCAACCTAGGGTAGTTGACAATAACCGCAAAGCTGCCAATCAGACGGGAATATTAACCATGTTCCTCCCGACCGAGAGATTTCATCCCCATGGACAAGTTCAGTTTGCATCAGGACGAAATAGACGCATTTGATCTTGCCCCGATTTCGCTATGGCTGGAAGATTTCAGCGCGGTGCGAAAACTCTTTGATTCCTTGCGCAGGGCAGGGGTTGATGACATCGTTGCCTATCTGCGGGAAGACGAAGCCCGTATTCGCGAATGTGCCAAGCTGATCCAGGTACAAAAGGTCAACAAGAGGACACTCTCGCTTTTTGAAGCTGCCGATTTTGYCGAATTGGTTGCCAATCTCGGCGCTATTTTCCGCGATGACATGCTGCAAACGCATGTTCAGGAACTTGGACAGCTCTGGTCCGGCAAGGGCGAGTTCTCCAGCGATACCGTCAATTATACGCTGTCAGGCAAGCGGCTGGACATCCAGCTACGCGGCAAAATACTGCCAGGATATGAAGCGTCTTGGGAAAAGGTCCTGATTTCGATCGAGGATGTCACCGACCGGGAAGATGCCAGACGGCAACACGCCGCAAGCCAGCAATATGCCGAGGGACTTTTTGAACACTCTCCCGTCTCGCTATGGGTGGAAGATTTCAGCAAAATCAAGAAGCTGCTCGATGGTCTTCGCGAACGCGGTATCGAAGATTTCCGGGTCTTTACCGATGTTCACCCGGAGTTCGTCCAGCAATGCGCCAGCGAAATCCGCGTCATTGATGTTAATCGCGAAACGCTGAAGCTCTTCCAGGCGCCCGATGCACTGACGCTGTTGCGACGTCTGCCCGATGTTTTCCGCGATGAAATGAACATCCATTTCCGCGAGCAACTGATTGACCTGTGGAACGGCAAGCTGTTCCATCAGCGCGAGACGGTCAATTACGCACTTGATGGGTCCGAGCGGCATGTGCTGTTGCAGTTCTCGGTATTGCCCGGACATGAGAATGACTGGTCATTGGTCCAGATATCGCTGACCGATATTACCGCCCGCAAGAAAGCCGAAGCCTATCTGGAATATCTCGGCAAGCATGATGTTCTGACACGCCTGCACAATCGCGCCTTCTATGTGGATGAACTCAACCGGCTGGAGCGCAGAGAGTTTTTCCCGGTTTCCATCATTATTCTGGACCTGAACGGACTAAAGACCACCAATGATCAATGGGGCCATGGTGTTGGTGACGGTTTGCTTCGCCGCGCCGGTGAAATCCTCAGCGAAGCGGTGAAACCTCCGCATTATGCCGCGCGCATTGGCGGCGATGAATTCGCAGTGCTGCTGCCTGCGGTTGATGAGACCGGTGCGGTGGCAGTTGTCGAGGAGATTTCGAGCCTGATCGAAATCAACAACCAGTACTATTCGAATATCCCTTTGAGCTTCTCGATTGGCTGGGCCACAAGCGCTGCCGGGGAAAAGCTGGAAGCCGTTGCCAAGCGCGCCGATCTGTTGATGTATCAGGACAAACGCCTGCGCTACTCAACCATTGAAAGCGGCTGGCGCAACAACAAGCCAGAGAACGAGCCACGCTGATATGGATGACCTTACGCCAGCAATAGCCGGATATTGGTAGCGGCAGCTAGTTCCATAACAACTCTTATGCGATCTTTGTGTGTAGCCGGGGTGGGTTCTATTCTGAAGTGCGACTTTGGCTGCATTGAATATCGCCCTGCTCGACCGGGAGCATAAGAGACTGCAAAGTTGTCCTTCGCGTCAGATCAGACTTGCGTTGAAGCGCTTGACCTCTTCCGCAAGACTTACCCAATGATGTTTGGATTGCTCGAAGATTGATAGTGTTGGCGCCGGGAAATTTGGATCGGCCAATGCACCGACAGCTACGCCAATCATTGCGGGTGCAGCATCAGGCTTCCAATAGACTGTCGAACCGCAGATCGGGCAAAAATACATGCGTACATTGCGGCCACTTTCGGCAACGCGATTGAACTCTCTAGCCGCTCCCGAAATCTCGACGGTATCAGCCGCATAAAATGCGTTGACACTGAATGATGTGCCGGTTCGCCGTTGGCAGGCTAAGCAATGACACACGGCAACCAGTTTTTCTGGCTCTCGCATTACAAGTCTGAGTGCGCCGCATACGCATTGGGCATTGGTCATGGAAAATCCTCCGTCTTTCTCGGTGAGATGATTTTTGGGATGTGAGATGAGGCGCAGTGCAAACCGCCATTGTAGCTGGCGGCGCGTGGAAAGTGACCCGTCGCGGATCAGGATGCGCAGCGCCAAGAATTATCCAGCTTCACGGAACTGTCAATAACAAGGCTCCGCAAAGGGTCGAAAGTTCCGGTACGTGATGGTGTCTTAATCAAAGTGAGAAAGCGAGAGCCGGAGAATTGACCGGATCGCCACGGATCGGGATGCCTCACCTCGATCCGTTAGTGGCAGTCTTTACGCAGCCAACCGCCCCCGCTAATCGAGCACGACCACCGCTTCCACTTCGAACAGCATGGGGTCAATTGCGAGTTTGGGAACGGGAATCAGAGTCTGCGCCGGCAGTGCCTCGCCGAACACTTCCTTGACGTTCCTGGTCAACACCTCAAGCTTGGACATATCGTGATCGACCACGAAGACTGTGAGCTTGGCGACATGGTCCGGTCTGGCACCGAGCGCATCGAGGGCGGCGCGCAGATTTGCGTAGGCCTGCTTAACCTGAACAGCGAAGTCGGGCGATAAGGCTCCAGTGCTGTCTTGACCGCCCTGCCCGGAGATGTAGGCCACACGGCCTCCGCGCGGCGTGATCACCGCCGTGCTATAGCCGTTCGGCGACGGGTCATAGAGGGAGTGTGGATTGACGATGGTCAGCTTGAGATCATTCTCATTTGCTGTCGCGGCCGTGGGAATTCCCATGGTCATGATGATTAGCCCTCCGATAAGCAGCTTTTTGATTGCGCGTGACATGATTTTCTCTTGGCTCTGCCCATTGCGAGCAATGTTTCCCCGCGGCTGGCATGATTGAACTTTGACCCATATGACCCATATAATGGCTAGTACACTGTACGATACATTATATAGTACGTTGTACGAGTCAACCGTTCAAGATCGACATTCATCGTGTTGCCAGTCAAAATCGACGTTCTGAACAGTGAGGAAAACAGATGGCTGCCAAACGTAGCGATATTCCGGGCAAGCGGGCTCAGCCCATGCAGGATCGCAGTGAACCACCCCTCTCCCTGGAACGTATCGCGGGGACTGCGGTGGAACTGCTGGACGCACAGGGAGTCAGTGGATTGACGATGCGCAAGCTGGCTGATCGCCTCGGCTCGGGCGTGATGAGCCTCTATTGGCACGTTGACAACAAAGAGGATGTCTTTGATCTGGCGCTCAATCTGGTGCTTGAATATCACGGACCGCCGCAAGTGGATAAGTCGCAAGACTGGCGTGCAGAAGTCGTTCATATGCTCGAAGACTGGCGCGCCAGCATGCTGCGTCATCCCTGGTCGGCATCCCTGTTGCCGCGCCGGGCGCTCGGCCCGAACATCCTCAATCGTCTGGAACTGCTGAGCAAGATCCTGTCCGGAGCCGGTGTAGCGGACGCAGATCTGAACATTGCGATATGGTCGCTCTGGAACTATGTAATGGGCGCTACCATCACCCGGGCAAGTTTCGACCTTACGGACGATGACATGGCTGCTGCGCAGCAATGCCTCACACGTCTCAGTGAACACTACCCGACAATCGAACGCTCTCGTCTGCTTTTGGATAATGATTGGGATGGTGCATTCAGAAAGGGCCTCGACTTCCTGCTCGATGGCCTTTCTCCCAGATAAACGCAATAGACCGCCCTCGGTCACAGGACGAAACAGTAACGGCCCGGGTTATAATGTTTCCGCGAAAACATTATAACGACTTGCGAAGGCCCGCTAATCAGTTACAATGTTTTCGCGGAAACATTATAACTGGACAACATCATGCTCAAAGAGATCGATCTGGTCTATCGGACGATGTTTGCAGAACTTGGTCAGCGAACACTCGATGCGAACTTCAAGGCAGACTTTGCGATCACGGGACGGTTTGTAACCGTAACCGTCAAGGGCAATGAGTACTGGTATTTTGACACGCCAACGGACAGTGGCGACAAGCGGACTTATGTTGGCCCCAAGAGCGACGCGGAAATCTCAAAGCGCGTTGCTGCGTTCAAGGAAATCAAAGACGATTTGCGGGCGCGGCGGAAGCTGGTTTCGACGCTGACACGCGACGCCGGTATGACGTCACCGGAACGGTTCACCGGAGACATTGTGGAAATCTTGGCCAATGCCGGAC
Organism: Phyllobacterium sp. TAF24; assembly: GCF_052113785.1. Taxonomy (NCBI): domain Bacteria; kingdom Pseudomonadati; phylum Pseudomonadota; class Alphaproteobacteria; order Hyphomicrobiales; family Phyllobacteriaceae; genus Phyllobacterium; species Phyllobacterium sp. TAF24. The sequence continues at coordinate 230,424 of NZ_JBFRDN010000003.1, forward strand.
TTTTCAGGCTGAGGTCAGTCCTTGTAGGAACCGTCGCTTTCCAGACCTACTCTGGCGTACTTGGCATCAAACTGCCTTCAGCAGCCATGCAGACGGGCGATGCGGATTTTGCCCAGTTTCATTCGATTTCCACGGCTGTCGGTGACACTATTCCGCCAGTTCTCGACGTCTTGCGTCAGATCGATCCGTCATTTCGCAAAGTCCCGCATCAAAGCGGCAATCTCACGACGCAATTTGAGAACGCAAAAAAGTACAAAGTGGAGTTTCTCACGCCAAACACCGGAAGCGATGACTTTGCCAGCAAACCCGCCAGTATGCCGGCACTCGGCGGAGCGGCAGCAGAACCCCTGCGCTTTCTCGACTATCTGATCCATGAACCCGTGCGCACCGTATTGTTGCACAAGAGCGGCGTATCGGTGAATGTACCTGCGCCGGAACGCTATGCGGTTCACAAGCTTATCGTCGCGTCGCGCCGCCGGAGCGATGACAACGGCATCAGCAAGCGCGATAAGGATGCGCAACAGGCCGCCCTGTTGTGTGAAGCATTGATAAACACCCGTCGCCAGTCTGATCTGGCCATTGCCTATGCGGAAGCTTGGGAAAGAGGCCAAGCATGGCAGGAAGGCATCACACGCGGCTGGAGCTTTATCGCAGAACGGCAAAGGACAAGCTTGATCACCGGACTGGCGAAAGGCATGGGCGATATAGGATTGGTCCCTGCCAGCTATGGGCTCAATATCAATTAGACCACATGCTATGATAAAGAATGATCAATATTCAACGCCCGGGAGTACCGGTCATGCTGTTGTCGAACTATCTTTTCTTTACAACGTCTTGCGAACAGGCCCTCGCCTTCTACACTCACTGTGGACTGGGCCGGATCACCGAAGAACTACGGTATGGGGCAAACGGCATGCCTGTGCGCACCGAAGCCATGCGTGGTAAGATTATGCATTCACGCTTCGAAGGTCCCGGTGTTCTCTTCTACGCCTCGGACAATGACGATGCCGAACCCATGCGCGGCTCCGCCCATATGCTTGTCATAGAAGACCGCGATGAAGCGGAAAGACTGTTCACACGTCTCGCCGCTGGCGGAACGATCAGCACGCCATTCGGGTTTCAGGTATGGGGCGACTTCTTTGGCAAGCTGACAGACCAGTTTGGCGTGCAATGGATGATCAACGTCCCGACACAGGCCAAAGCGGGCTAACCAGCCTCAAATGCCCTCGCCGTGCGTATGCTGTCCCTCATGGGTCAATGTCGCAATAAAACGCTTTGTGCGCTCCTGCTTCGGCTGCGTGAAGATGTCGTGCGACGTGCCGGTTTCAACGATAACGCCGCCATCGAGCACGATCGCCTGATTGGCAATGCGCGATGCCAGACGCAAATCATGCGTTGCCATAACCATGGTGGTGCCCTCCCGTGCCAGTTGCGCCAACACGTCAACAACCTCGCCTGATAGTTCCGGATCAAGTGCTGATGTCGGCTCATCACAAAGCAGGATTTTCGGCGATGGTGCCAATGCGCGGGCAATCGCCACACGCTGTTGCTGCCCACCCGATAGCGTTGATGGCCAGACGTCAGCCTTATGCGCAAGACCGACTTTCTCAAGCAGCATCAGAGCCCGCTCGCGCGCTTTCTCCTTTGGCCATTTCAAAACGGTCGTCAGGCCTTCCGTGACATTCTCGATAACAGTGCGATGCGGAAAAAGCTGGAAGTTCTGGAACACCATGCCCGAATGCCGACGCACCGACTGAACAGCCTTGGTCGTGACTTTGACACCCGGCTGAAATTCCAGCCTGTCACCGTCGATTTCCACGGAACCGGATGTTGGAATTTCCAGAAGGTTCATGCAGCGCAGCAGCGTGCTCTTGCCGCCGCCTGAAGGCCCGACGAGCGCCATAACAGAGCCCTCAGCAATGCTGAGTGAAACGTTCTTGAGGACCGTGAGATCACCAAAGCGTTTCTCGATATTCTTCAGTTCAATCATCATGACCGTGCCTCCAGAAATCCGCCATAACGATTGAGACGGGTTTCAAGCCGTGCCTGCAACGACGACAGGACCGAACTCAGGATGAGATAGATAATCGCCGCCTCCACATAGAGGATCAGCGGCTCATAGGTGGTGGCAACAATGCGTTGTGCCGCCTGAAACATCTCTGGAACCGTGATGGCCGCCGCCAGCGACGTATCCTTGACGAGCGAAATAAACGTGTTCGACAATGGCGGCACAGCAACGCGCGCCGCCTGTGGCAGGATCGTGCGGCGCATGGCCTGTGACCACGTCATGCCGATGGAATAGGCGGCTTCCCACTGTCCACGCGGTACGGACGAAATCACAGCACGCAGGATTTCCGACGTATAGGCACCGATGTTGAGGGTGAAACCGATCAATGCGGCGGTAAAGGCATCAAGCACAATGCCGACACTGGGCAGTCCGTAGAAAATCAGAAACAGCTGCACCAGCAGCGGCGTGCCACGGATGATCCAAACGTAAAACTTGACGATGGCGGCAAAGGGCCAGGCAGCAAACAGCCGGATAAGTGCTGCAATCAAACCCACAGCCAATCCCAGTACAAACGACAGAAGTGTCAGCGGAATGGTGAAAATCAACCCGGCCCATAGCAACGGTCCAAGCGATTCAAGCATCAGTGTCAGCCAATGGGACAAGGCCGCGTCTCCCTCAAAAGGCAAAGGCAGGGAGTATCATCCCCCTGCCCTCTTAGAGCGTACTTTTTTCGAAGCGTAAACAGTCTTACTTCGAAACGTCCGCGCCGAAATACTTGTCGGCGATCTGCTTGTACGTGCCGTCAGCCTTGATGGTTTCAAGCGCTTTGTTGATGGCTGCCAGCAGGTCCGGCTCACCCTTGCGGATGATGATGCCGGAGAAATCAGCATTCTCCTGCGTTGCCGCGATCTTCACGTTGGCGTCGGGCTTGTGCTTCTTGAAATCGAGGAAGGACAGGCTGTCATTAATCGTGGCATCGGCGCGGCCACTGAGCAGCAGCTGGATCGACTGGTCAAAACCATCAGTGCCAACAAGGTCTGCGCCATTGGCCTGCGCGATCTTGCCGAAATTGCTCGACAGAGACTGGGCAGATTTTTTGCCCTTGAGGTCGGCAAAGGTCTTGATATCGGTATTGTCGCCCTTGGTAATCAACACGGCCTTGGAGGCAATATAGGGCTCGGAGAAATCATACTTCGCCTTGCGTGCGTCCGTGATACCAACCTGATTGATCACGGTGTCATAACGCTTGGCATCGAGGCCAGCGATCAGACCATCCCACTTGCCTTCGAGGAACTCTGCTTTCACGCCAAGGTTCTTGGCAACGGCCTCACCGATTTCCACATCGAAGCCGACAAGCTTGCCCGCAGCATCGTGATAGGTGAACGGCGCATAGGTGCCTTCCGTGCCGATCTTCAGCACGCCGGCTGTCTTGATCTGCTCAAGGTTCGATTGCGCCTGCGCCTGAGTCTGCATCGGCACGATGGCCAGAGCCTGCATTGCACCAACAACGAGTAGGGATTTGAGCCAATTCATTTTTTGTTTCCATCCAGAGTTTTCGAGCCTTTCGGCGATGATTGGAAAATGTCACTTTGCCTTGAGGATGCATAGGCACTATTCGCTGTCACAAGACGCGAATTTGTGAATTTAATACCACAAACAGCCAATACAAGGAAAAATAATTCCTCGCATAGAATGAGGTGAGAACAGTGATTCAACCTCAGGCGGCAGGATCAATCCTCTGCCCGGTAGCGGGATTGAAAACATGCACATCCCCGGCCTTGATCCCGATGTTCATTGTGTCACCCGGCTTCCGGTCGGYGCGGCCCATGGCATAGATACAAACCTGCAAATCAGCCAGAGTTGTGTAGAACTGGGTTGAGAGGCCCAGAGGCTCGATAACCTGGATTTTGGCCTTCAAAGCATCCGCGCTTCCGACTTCAATATTCTCCGGGCGGATGCCGATTGTTACCCGTTCGCCGTCTTCGACAGGCAATCGCGGATCAATGGCAATTGTCTGGCCATCGCTAAGCTGCGCTTCGACTTCAGTATTGGTGCGACTGACGACGGCGGGCAGAAAATTCATGCCCGGAGACCCGATAAAGCCCGCCACAAAAAGATTGGCGGGATGATCGTAAAGATCAAGCGGTGTGCCCACCTGCTGGATCACACCATCATGCATTACCACAATGCGGTCGGCCATGGTCATGGCTTCAACCTGATCATGGGTGACATAGACGGAGGTGGTTTTCAGCTGCTGGTGTAGCGCCTTGATCTCGGTACGCATGTGAACACGCAGTTTCGCGTCGAGATTGGACAGCGGTTCATCAAAGAGAAACACTTGCGGATCACGCACAATGGCGCGGCCCATGGCAACGCGCTGACGTTGACCGCCTGAAAGCTGGCGTGGCAGACGCTGCAGGAAGACATCCAGCCCCAGCCGTTTGGCTGCGGCGCCAACCCGGTTGAACACCAGCTCCTTGGCGGTTTTGCGCAACATCAGGCTGAAGCCCATATTGGATGCCACATCCATATGCGGATAAAGCGCATAGGACTGGAACACCATGGCGATATCGCGATCCTTTGGAGCCACATCATTAACGACGCGCTCGCCGATACGGATTTCACCGGCCGAAATTTCTTCAAGCCCCGCAATCATGCGCAGCAGTGTAGACTTGCCGCATCCGGACGGCCCGACAAGCACCACAAACTCGCCATCGGCAATGGAAAGGTCCACTGCCGACAGCACGTTCATCGCGCCATAATTTTTCTGAACATTGGTAATGGTGACGGAAGCCATGAGCTTATCTCTTTCGATTATCCCTTGACGGCACCGGCGGTGAGGCCAGTCACGAGGTAGCGTTGCAAGAAGCCGAAGAACAGGCAGGCCGGGATCAGCGCAAGCACTGAAGCCGCCATCATCTGTCCCCAGTCGACAGCGAATTTTCCAATGAAAGTCAGAAGGCCGACGGCGAATGTCTTCTGGCTGTCACTGCTGATCAGCATCAGCGCGAACAGCAGCTCGCTCCAAGCGGCGGTGAAGACGAACCCAAGCGTTGCGCCCATACCCGGTAGGGTGAGCGGAATGATGACGCGGCGTAGCGCCTGACTGCGGCTGCATCCATCAATCATCGCCGCCTCTTCCAGATCTTTCGGAATGCCATCAAAGAATGACTGCATCAGGAAGGTGGCAAAGGCGATATTGAACGCCGTATAGATGATGATCAGGCCCGTCAGGCTGTTGGTAAGGCCAAGCTCGCCCATGATGCGGTAGATCGGTGGAATGACCATCACAAGCGGGAACGTCTGGGTCAGCAGTAAAATCACCGCTACGGTGGTTTTCCCGCGAAACGAAAACCGCGACAGGGCATATCCGGCAGCTGAAGCAATAATGGTGACGAGCACTGCAGTCACCACAGAAACAATCACGCTGTTGAGGAAATAGCGCGGAAAGTCTGTTGCCCTCAGAACGGTCTTGTAATTCTCCCATGTGGCGGATGAAGGCCACATCGTAATGCCCTCCGAATAGAGCAGCGATTGCGGTGTCACCGAAATCTTCAGCGTCCAGAACAGCGGAAACAGCGCGAAGATGACATAGGCGGCAACGGCGCTGTAAAGGCCGATGCCTCCAAGAATACGGGCTTTGCGGGAACGACCAGCAATCATCACGAATACCTCACGAGCGAGCGGCGGATACGGATCAGCACGACCGCATAAAGGATGAGAAGCGCCAGAAGCAGGACGGCAACTGCCGAAGCATAGCCCTTGTCCAGGGTCTTGAAGGCGCTGACATAGATGTAGGTCGCAACCGTATTGGTTGAACCAGCCGGACCACCCTCGGTCATGACATAGATGAGGTCGGCAAAGGTGGCGATCCAGATCGTCCGCAGCATCACTGTGATCGCGATGGTTGGCGCAAGGAAAGGCAGTGTCACCTTGATGAAACGCTGCCATGGATTGGCACCATCAATGGCGGCGGCTTCATGCAGTTCGGAAGGAATGGATTTCAGCGCAGCCAGCAATGTGATCGCAAAGAACGGCACACCGAACCAGACATTGGCGACAATTGGACCCCACATCGCCGTGGCCGGATCGGAAAGAATATTGGTGGGTTCGGACTTCAGGCCAAGCGCGAAAAGCCAATGCGGCAACGGCCCAACAATTGGGTTGAACAACCATGCCCATGTAAGACCCGAAAGGAACGACGGCACGGCCCACGGCAGAAACACAATGGCCTGCACCACCTTCTTGCCGAAGAATGGACGGTCCAGCAGCAAAGCAAGGCCCAAACCCAGAAAGAACTGGAGAAACAGGCTCGCGACGGTCCACCACAAGGTGTTCATCAGCGCCTGACCGAGAACCGGATCAGACAGCAAAGCCTTATATTGGGCCAGCCCAACATATTCAGACTTGAAGGCAGAGAATTTACGGAAGGAATAGCTGACACCGAAGATCAGCGGAACCACCAGAACCACGAGCAGCAGGACAAGCGCAGGGCTGAGATAAAGCCACGGCTCGAAAGCAGCGCTGAAGCGACGCTTGCTGCTGGCCTTTCTCTCTTGTTGCGGCGTCATTGCCGCTGTTGATTGCATTGCCATGTGTACGGCCCTTCTTTTGCCAATGGTCCCCCACCCCTCGCCTCCGATTTCACGGATTGGCGAAAGTCATGGGAAAATGCCCCGGCATTTGAGCGCCGGGGCATCGCATTTCACTACTTCTTGTTCTTGGCCATCCAGGCCTGCTGCTGTTCCGTGAGGAACGCAGACCATTCGTCAGCAACCTGCTTGGCGGTTTTCTGGCCGAGCAATACTTCCTGGAAGTTCTTCACCGATACGGAGTCGTAGAAGTTACCGAGATTTTCCAGATGGGTCGGCGGCGTCACGAACTCGAACGTCTTTGGATCGCTCAATTCCTGGAACCAGCCCTTGAAGCTTTCTGAACCGAAATACGGGTCCTTGTCCGCACCGTTGTGAATGGGCAGAACGCCAACATTCTTGGCAAATTCGAGATTATCAGCTGGGGCCAGCAAAGTGCCCATCAGCTTCCACGCATCATCCTTGACCTTGGAATTGGCAAACATGGCCCAGCCCGCATAGCCAAGCGTGGGATAGGACTTGCCATTTGGTCCTGTTGGCATCGGCGCAACGCCAAAATCTTCAGGCTTCATCTTCTCGGCAATACCAATCAGCGCATCGGGGTCCTGATCGAGCATCGCGCAGGTGCCGGAATAGAAACCGGTGACGATTTCGTTGAAGCCCCAGCTGACACTGTCCTTCGGCGCGTAGCCCTTTTTGTAGATATCGGCGAGCATTTCGAGGCCCTTGACCGAACCCGGTTCGTTCAGGGTGGCCGTACCGTCGGCGTTGAAATAAGCACCCTTGCCATTGGCGATGTTCATGAACATCTGGACGCCATTGAAGCCGCCGGGACCGCCGCGCAGGCAATAGCCATACTTGCCCTTGATCGCGGAAATCTTCTTGTTGGCTTCCATGAACTCGTCAAGCGTCTTTGGTGCTTCCTTGAGCCCTGCTTCGGCAAACAGTTTCTTGTTCCAGAACATCGCCCGGACATAGTAGCCATAGGGGATCATGTACTGCTTATTGTCGACGACGGAGCCGAACTGCTTGGCGCGCTCACCGAGCGTGCCACCATCTTTCCATTTGGCAACATAAGGCCCGAGATCTTCAAGCTGGCCATTATTCGCATAAAGCCCCATCCAACGCTCAGGCATTTCGACCACATCAGGCGTGTCGCCGGCCTGAACCATCGTCAGGAATTTTTCAAAAGCCTGCCCCCAAGGCAGCGAGACCAGCTCGACCTTGATACCGGGATTGGCCTGCTCAAAGCCCGCAATCTGCTTCTTCAAAAGCTCGGTACGCGGCGGGCTTGTAATCACCTCAACCATCTTGATGGTCGTATCAGCAAAGGCTGACGATACGGTCATCGCCAGTGCGGCCATCGCACCGGCAAGAAATGTTCCCATTCTTTTTTGCATTTTATGCTCCCACTTCAGTTTTCTGTTTAGCGTTTGGCTTTATCAAGGGCATTCACAAGGTCGGCCCAGAGCTCCTCTACATTTTCAAGTCCCACATGCAGACGGATGGTTCGCGGGCTCACACCGAAGCGCCCGATTGAGTTGGCATCCGGCGTCTGCTGCAACGAGGCCATTGCCGGAACGACGAGGCTTTCATGCCCGCCCCAGCTCACACCGATGCGGAACAGCTTGAGCGCATCGACGAATGTCGGCACGTCGATCTCATCAGTGACTTCGAAGGAGAAAAGCCCGGTATAACCGGTAAGTGTCGCCTTACCCGGATGATTGGAATAGGCAGGGTGAATGACACGCTCCACATCGCCGCGCCCTTTCAGACGTTCAGCAATCGTCAGACCACTCTTCATATGGTGCGGCAGGCGCAGGGTCAGCGTGCGCAGGCCGCGCAGCAAAAGCCATGCTTCAAAGGGTGAAAGCTTTGCGCCGAGATAGGAATAGGTGCGGCCGTTGATCCGGTCGATCATTTCGCGCGATCCCGCGACCACACCGGCTACGGTATCACTGTGCCCGCCAAGATATTTCGAGGCGGAATGCAGAACCAGATCAATGCCATGGCTGATCGGCTTCTGGAACAGCGGTGTCGCATAGGAATTATCAATGGTTGTGATAACGCCATGCTGCTTGGCCAGTTGTGCGCAATGCGCAATGTCCTGCAGCTCGAACATCATCGAGCTTGGACTTTCCAGATAAAGCAGCTTGGCACCGGGAAGCGCCTCAGCAACAGCGTCAGGATCAGAACCGTCGACATAATCGACCTTGATACCGAGATGCGGCAGAAGCCGTTCGAACAGACGATACGCATCGCCATAGCAATTGCGCACGGCGACGATCCGGTCCCCTGCCCCGACAAAGGCGAGCACCGTGGCGCTGATCGCGCCCATGCCACTGGAGAAAGCGCGGGCAGCTTCAGCTCCCTCAAGTGCTGCGATTTTGCCTTCAAATTCCATCACCGTCGGATTGTCACCGCGCGAATAGATCGGCTGGCGTTTGCGACCGGCAAAAGTGTCGGCCATGTCAGCATAATTTTCGAAGGTGAAGAGCGATGTCTGATAGATCGGCGGAACGACCGATCCGCCGGGAAACGGGTCATCATGAGCGAGCAAAGTTGCGGCCTGCGCCATCATATCCTGATCATAGAAAAAGGGATTGTCGTTCATGTCTTGCTCTGCTTTTTGAGATTTGCGGCGCCGCGCCGAAGGTCATTTTCAACGGTGGCAATAAGTTTCAATGCCTCGGCGCGTGCTCCAACAGGATCACGCGCTGCAATGCAATTGAACAGGGTACGGTGATAGGGAAAGCTGGCGTGGCCAAAGTCACGCACACCAAGCGGATGCTCCCAGAACCGGTGAAACATTTCATACATGGCGGCGATGATCTGCTCGAACAGCGGATTTCCTGATGTGCGGAAGACGGCTAGGTGGAAATCCCAGTCCTCCTCGGCTGACATGCCTTCGCGGGCGTGAAACGCCTCTTCCATAACAATCAGCTTCTGCTCGATAAAGGCGATGTCTTCATCACTCGCCCGTTCCGCACACAGAACCGCTGCTTCCGCCTCAAGCCCGCGTCGAATTTCCAATGTGTGCATCAAGCTCTTGAAATCATTGCCCGATGGCAATGTCAGCGGCATATGCAACATGTTCCGCGTCACCGCTGAACGCAGATAGGTACCACTACCCTGCCGCCGCTCGACAAGTCCGAGTTCCTGCCAGCGTGTGAGCGCTTCCCGTACTGTGGTCCGGCTGACTTTCAAATATTCCGCAAGTACCCGTTCGGTCGGCAAACGGTCGCCGGGTTTCAGCCCTTCGCTGGCAACGAAATCCACCAATGCATTCAACACCGCGTCATCGCGCGATGATGTGTGAACGGGTGAAAGGATCGGATTGATCACGAAACGCCTTGCATAATTGGTTGGACCATTGTGCCAATTCAGCATGGAAGTTCTGTCATGTCAAATGGCCCGCTGCGATTTTTTGCACGGGGACATCAAGGCACCGCTCGTTGAAAGGTGATCGCAGCCCCGCTATTTGGAGCTGCGATCATTCTCTTGGCCATTAAAGCAGGCCGCGACTGTCGATATCGACCGGTTCCCGGAAGGAAGCGTCTGTCACTTCATCCGGCAGGAACATCTCATTATGTCCCCGGCCGGGCCGGATCATCGGGAAACAATTGGCGAGTTTGGCCACCCTGCAATCAAACAGCACAGGCCGCTTCACCTCGATCATTTCGCCAATAGCATCGTCAAGTTCATCAGGCCTGTCACACCTGATGCCCACCGCTCCAAAAGCCTCGGCGATCCTGACAAAGTCGGGCATGGCCTCCGAATAGGAGTGAGCAAGACGGTTTCCGTGCAGCATCTGCTGCGATTGCCGAACCAATCCCATGTGCTCATTGTTCAATATGAACACCTTGATGGGTGCATCATATTGGATTGCCGTCGATAATTCTTTCATGGTCATCTGTACGGAAGCATCACCGGCAATATCGATCACGAGGCTCGTCGGATGGGCGATCTGCACCCCGATTGCAGCGGGCAAGCCATATCCCATGGTGCCAAGACCGCCCGATGTCATCCAACGATTGGGGCTTTCAATGCCATAATACTGGGCAGCCCACATCTGGTGTTGCCCTACCTCCGTGGTCACATAGGTATCGCGATCCTTGGTCAGTTCATAAAGGCGCTCAAGTGCGTATTGCGGCATGATAATCGCGCTGCTCTTCTCATAAGAGAATGAGTTGCGCGCCCGCCACTGGTTGATCTTTTCCCACCACTTCTGCAACCGCCCGCGATCTGGCTTTATGGGCAGAGCTCGCCAAAGACTGACCATCTTCCCCAAAACCTGTGCCACATCGCCTTGAATGGAAATATCGGCGGCAATAATCTTGTTCAGGGAGGAAGGATCAATATCGATATGGATTTTCTTGGAATTCGGCGAGAACCCATCAATGCGTGCCGTCACCCGATCATCGAACCGCGCGCCGATACACACCATGACATCGCATTCATGCATCGCCATATTCGCTTCATATGATCCATGCAGACCGAGCATTTTCAACCAGTTTGCCCCAGACGCCGGATATGCGCCCAGTCCCATAAGAGTCGAGGTGATGGGAAACCCTGTCAGTTCGACAAACTCACGCAATAATCTTGACGCATCGGGTCCAGAGCCGATCACGCCGCCACCCGTGTAGATGATGGGTTTGCGCGCACCCGACAGAAGGCCCAACGCTGCTTCTATCTGGTTGTCATTGCCAATGACATTCGGCTGATAACTCTTTCTTTCGTCAATATTGGAAGGAGCAGCATAATAGCCGTGCGCGAGCAAAATATCCTTTGGCATGTCAACCAGAACGGGCCCGGGACGTCCTGACCGTGCAATGCGAAAAGCTTCATGTATCGTTGCGGCAAGATCGTTCACATCAGCGACGAGCCAGTTGTGCTTTGTGCATGGCCGCGTGATGCCAACCGTATCGCACTCCTGAAAAGCATCCGTGCCTATAAGCGATGTGGCCACCTGACCCGACAGGCACACGATGGGTATTGAATCCATCAAGGCATCCTGCAGCGGTGTCACAGAATTGGTAACGCCCGGCCCTGACGTTACGAGCATAACGCCAACCTTGCCCGTGGACCGGGCATAGCCTTCAGCGGCGTGGCCTGCGCCCTGTTCATGACGAACCAGAATGTGCCTGATATCGCTCTGTTGGAAAATCTCGTCGTAGATCGGCAGCACCGCCGCCCCCGGATAGCCAAAGATGTGCTCAACGCCGTTGTCGCGCAATGCCTGAAGCACAATCTCTGCCCCGGTCATGGGAATGCGTAGTGATGTAGTCGTGTCATTGCCTCTCATGGCAGTTCCTTATTGCAATGGTTGAAGAGGGAAGGTTTTGACGGGCCAGCACCAAAATCTGGGCGTAAAAAAAGGCCCCGTCAGGAGCCTGTTTGCCGCGCATGGGTGCTAACGCCGGATGGTTAAACCATCCTGCCCATGCGCGTTCCCACTACGATCAAAACCATTGCAATTTTCATGGCTATTTTTGTAACCGCGAACGCGCGGGGCGTCAATGCCGCCTAACGCGAGGTCGGCGCTACGCCAATCAAATGAAACCCCTGACCGCCGAGAGACCTGTTTGCAACCGAACATGCGAACAGACCTTCTGCCCGGCCTTCCTTGCTGAGCCTGCGCTAAATACAGGCTTCGGCGCGCGTCTTTACTGAATATCCCTTCTCTCCTGCCAATGTTTTCCGGGTGCCGCGCCTCTCCTGTGCAAAACCAAATCGAAGTCGCTTGTCAAAACTGAAATATTAGAATATTTATATTTCACTCGCTATCGTGACTTGCGAAAAGCTGTGAGAAACCGCTCAATACGGGTGGAACAGAATTGCCAGAATGCGGTGCACAACCACCGCAGAACCAAAGGACGACCGGCATGCTCACCGATGACGAGAAAACCAATGATACCGACAGGAAGCGCGACCGGACGCATCCCCTTTCCTCATCTCAAACAGCCTATGTGCAGCAACGCGCCGCGACACCGCGCGCAGCGACGCATATTTATAAAGAACTGCTGGAAGAGATTATCTCGCTGCGGCGCAAGCCGATGGAGCCCATATCGGAGAAAGAGATTGCGGCACATTTTGGTGTCAGTCGCACGCCCGTTCATCAGGCAGTGTTGCGTCTTGCCGATGATGGACTGATCGACATTTTTCCGCAGTCTGGCACCTTCGTCTCCCGCATCCCGCGGCGCGCGCTTTACGAAGCCATCCTCATCCGCAAATCGCTTGAAGAAACAACTGTGAAGCTGGCGGCCGAACAGGCAAATGCTGCTGATATCAAGCGCCTTGAAGCCAGCATCACCGATCTGGCTCTGGCCGAGGCTGTAACTGATAATGAATTGTTTCATCAGGCCGATACAAGTTTTCATCTTCAAATCAATGCGATAGCGGGATTTCCTGGCATCTGGAATGTCATTCAGCAGGTAAAGATGCAGATCGACCGCTATCGGCGATTGACTCTGCCGCAGCGCGGACGCTTGACCCGCGTGATTGACGAACATGAGGCCATTCTCGACGGCATCCGCCGGCACGACACCGCCCACGCTATTGAGGCGATGGGCTTCCATCTCGGCCAAATGCTCAACGAAGTGAAGGAAATGCGGAACATCAATCCGAGCTACTTCATCGACGATGTATAGCCCGTTCACGGGCGCAATCTACAGAACAGAACAAGGGTAAGACATGAAAATCGAAGTCAGACAGGTTTCCCACCCCGACGCGGTCCGCGCCTATGGCACAGACGATTTGCGCCGCCACTTTCTGATTGAAAGCATTTTCGAAGCGGATGAAATCGTCCTTACCTATAGCCATATCGATCGCCTTGTCATCGGCGGCGCGCTGCCCGCAACCAAGCCTTTGACTTTGAGCGCGCCAACGCCAATCGGACAGGAGTTCTTTCTTGCGCAGCGCGAACTAGGCGTTATTAACATCGGTGGCGCAGGTCGCATTTCCTTGGACGGCACTGTGCATGAACTCGCATCCAGAGATTGTCTCTATATCGGCAAGGGTGTGGTCGACGTCATATTCGAGAGCATCGATACAGCAAACCCGGCAAAGTTCTATCTTCTGTCGACACCTGCCCACGCTGCCCATCCAAGCACGCTCATCAAGCCTGATCGAGCCAAGCAGGTGAAGCTGGGCGACCAGCTAACGTCCAACAAGCGCACCATATTCCAGTATATTCACCCTGACGTATGCGACAGCTGCCAGCTTGTCATGGGCCTGACCCAGCTTGACCCTGGCAACATGTGGAACACCATGCCTTCCCACACGCATGACCGGCGTTCCGAAGCCTATCTTTATTTCGACGTGCCAAGCGATCAGCGCATTTTCCACATGATGGGCGATCCTTCCGAGACGCGCCATCTGGTCGTTGCCAATGAACAGGCGATCATTTCCCCCGGCTGGTCCATTCATTCGGGCGTCGGCACCGCGAACTATGCCTTCATTTGGGCCATGGGCGGCGACAACAAAAGCTTTACGGATATGGACCATATCCCGATCAGTTCCCTACGGTGAACAAAGTGCCACAACTATTTGATTTAACAGATAAAATTGCTATCGTCACCGGTGCTAATACGGGCATCGGACAGGGCATTGCGCTGGCACTTGCGCAAGCCGGCGCGTCCATTGCCGCCGTCGGCCGGTCCTCAATGGATGAGACCCGCGCTCTAGTGGAAGCGACAGGTGCGCAATTCCACGAAATAAGAGCTGATCTCGCAACCATTGTCCCCACCGCATCCATCGTTGAGGAAACGCTGAAAACCTTTGGCGGCCTCGACATCCTTGTCAATAATGCCGGTATTATCAGGCGCAATGATGCGGTTGATTTCACCGAGGAAGATTGGGACGCGGTTATCGACACCAATCTCAAATCGGCGTTCTTTCTGTCTCAGGCAGCCGGAAAACATATGATTGCATCGGGACAGGGCAAGATCATCAACATTGCCTCGCTGCTGTCCTTTCAGGGCGGCATCCGCATCCCTTCCTATACGGCTTCAAAGAGCGGGCTTGCCGGAATTACCAGACTTCTGGCATGCGAATGGGCTGCGAAAGGCGTCAACGTCAATGCCATAGCCCCCGGCTATTTCGTCACCAACAATACGACCGCTCTGAGGGAAGATCAGGACCGAAGCGCCCAGATTCTGGCTCGCATTCCAGCTGGTCGCTGGGGTGATCCCTCGGATATTGGTGGCGCCGCGGTTTTTCTGGCATCCCGAGCCTCCGACTATGTGCATGGGACAGTTCTGCCCGTCGATGGCGGCTGGCTGGCACGATAGAGTGGGAAAAGCGCCATGAATTACCAGTTTGATTTTGAGGCGCTCCTGCCCTACTGGCAAAGCTTTCTTCAGGGCGCGATTACAACAATCCAGATGACCATCGTCGCGGTGGCCATCGGGCTCGTCATCGGCGTTCTTTGTGCAATTGCCCGGCGCAGCGCCTATCCATGGCTGCGCTTCCTTGTCGGCATTTACATCGAAACCGTGCGTAATACGCCGTTTATCGTGCAGATATTCTTCATATTCTTCGGATTGTCCTCCATGGGTCTGACCATGCCGGTGTTTTTCGCCTCGGTCTTCGCCATGGTCATCAATGTGGGGGCCTATACGGCAGAAATCGTCCGCGCGGGCATGGAAGCAGTCCATCCAAGCCAGATTGAAGCGGCGGAAGCACTCGGCCTCTCCCGTTTTCAGATTTACCGCGACATCATCCTCATGCCATCAATCGAGCGGGTCTATCCGGCTTTGACCAGCCAATTCATCCTGATGATGCTGTCAACATCGATCACATCGCAGATTTCTGCGGAGGAGCTGACCGGCGTCGCCAATAATATCCAGTCTTACACCTTCCGCTCGTTTGAAACCTATATCGTCATCGCCGTGATCTATCTGATGATCACCTATCTCCTCCGCTTCGGGTTTTACGCGATAGCGCTCGCCATTTTCCCACGCCGCCGCAAGCTCGGTACACCATTGTGAGGAGCCAGCCATGACCGACGGTTTCACCACAAATCACCTCATTTATCTGCTGAACGGGCTTGTCTGGACGGTCGTCCTTTCCGCCCTCGCCTTCGCGTTGGGTGGCATTGCGGGATTCTTTGTCATGCTCGCCCGCACCTCGACTATGCGCTGGCTGCGGCGCTTATCGCTTGTTTATGTTCAGATTATTCAGGGAACACCTCTCTTGATCCTGATGTTTGTCATCTACTTCGGCCTCGGCGTCATCGGCATCGAACTGCCGCCACTGATGGCTGCTGGTGTTGGCATGATGATCTATTCCAGCGCTTATCTTGGTGAAATTTGGCGCGGTTGCGTTGAATCCGTGCCGCGAACCCAGTTTGAAGCTGCCGAATGCCTCGCCCTGACGCGCTGGCAGGTACTGACAGACGTGATTTTGCCGCAAGCCCTGCGCATCGCCACCCCGCCAACGGTCGGGTTCATGGTGCAGCTGGTTAAAAACACTTCACTTGCGTCAGTTGTCGGCTTTGTTGAGCTTACCCGCGCCGCGCAGGTCATCAATAATTCGCTGTTCCAGCCATTTCTGATCTTTGGCATCGCTGCCGCTTTCTATTTTTGCGTCTGCTATCCGCTTTCGGTCTGGAGCCGTTCTCTTGAGAGGAAACTGAATGTCGGCCGCCGTTAAACTCCACGAAGTCATCAAGCGTTTCGGCACCGTCGAGGTCCTCAAAGGTGTGTCCTTTGACGTCGCGCCGGGGGAAGTGGTGGCGCTGATCGGCCAATCCGGTTCCGGCAAGAGCACTGCGCTACGCTGTATCAACCGGCTTGAGACAATTCAGGGCGGGTCGATTGAAGTCTGCGGTCATCGCGTGGAGTCGCCTGATCTGAGCATTCGTGCCCTGCGTCAGGATGTTGGGATGGTATTTCAGAGCTACAATCTGTTTCCGCATATGAATGTGGCTGAGAACATCATGCTGGCGCTGCGCCGCGTCAAGAATATCGGCCGCGCCGGGGCCATGGAAACGGCAAAGTCGGTTCTCGCAAAAGTCGGCCTGCTCCAGAAAATCGACGCCTACCCCGAACAGCTGTCCGGCGGCCAGCAGCAGCGCGTCGCCATTGCCCGTTCGCTCGCCATGCAACCAAAGGTGATGTTGTTCGACGAGGTGACTTCGGCGCTGGACCCGCAACTAACCGGCGAAGTTCTGCGCGTGATGGAAGATCTCGCCAAGGGCGGAATGACCATGATCGTCGTGACCCACGAAATGGCTTTCGCGCGCAAGGTTGCAAACCGCGTCATCTACATGAACACCGGCCGGGTCTGGGAGACCGGGACCGGTGACATGCTCGTACGGCCAGAAACCCAGGAACTGAAGGACTTTCTGGCGAACGGCCTCTGACATCAATCCGGCCTCGCCGGTGAGACTGAAATCAACTGGGAGAGAGAGAACATGAAAACCATAATGAAAGTTGCCGTCGCTGCTACAGCGGCACTGATGATAGTCGCAACCGCGGCGCAGGCGGATATCCTTGAAAACATTAAGAAATCCGGCAAAGTCCGCATTGCTGTCGCCATGGGCAGCCCTGAATATTCCTATGTCGACGGCGATCTGAAGGCTACGGGCTCCGATGTCGAGACCGCGCGCCTCATTGCCAAAGACCTTGGCGTGAAACTGGAACTGATCGAGATCACCAATGCCGCCCGTGTTCCAACTGTTCAGACCGGAAAAGCAGATCTGCTCGTCTCCGCCCTCGGTATTACGGACGAGCGCAAGAAAGCCATCGATTACTCCGTGCCCTATGCAACACTCAGCCTCATTGTTGCGGCGCCCAAAACCGTCGAGATCAAAAACTATGCCGATCTTGCCGGTAAGCGCATTGGCGTTACCCGCGCAACCACCAACGACATGGACATCACCCAGAACGCGCCCGGCGCGCAAATCGTGCGCTTCGAAGACGACGCAACGCTTATCACTGCCGCCGTATCCGGCCAGGTCGACATTATCTCCAGCCAGTCGGCTGTTCTTGGCGGCCTCAACAAAAAACGCACCAGCAACCCGCTTGAACTGAAGTTCACCCAGAAGGAAACCAATCTCGGCATCGCCCTCCCGAAGGGTGAAAAGCCTCTACAGGATTGGCTGAACAATTGGGTAAAGACCAACTTTGCCAATGGCACACTGCGGACTGTGTTCAAAGAGTTCCACAATCGCGACCTGCCGGATGATCTGACTTCGCGCTGATGTGAAAGCAGCAAAAACAATGGATTAGGGGTGATCACGCGCCCCTAATCCTATGTAGTTCTACGCTTACGAAACGTTACTCGCCACTTTTTAGCGTGCGGGTGAAAGCCTCAACGATGACCCGACCCAACTCAGCGTGAATATCAGCCCGCGACCTGCCACCGCCATCGTCGCAAAGAGCATCCGTCTCGCCGATCGACTTCAGCAATTCGGTTCCGCCGTTCCTGCATTCAGCGAGAAAACTGAAATGCACCGCGTCATTGATATGAACCAAATTACCTTTGGGTGTTAGTTCGGACAGCTTTTGCGCAGTAACAGCAACCGGGACGCTCTCAATCCTGCCCAAATTGATGAAATACATAGGTATGGCGATTTTCTTCAAGCTTTCTGCATCATAGGCCTGCGCCATCGCAGGATCGACGAGCACGGCTGATTTGATGCGCGGGTCAAGGTTGGATTGCTCAAAGCGCGCTCTATCGATTTCTCGCAGATTGACAGTATCGGAATGAACTTCCTCACCATCAACATAGCCCTTGCCTCCTACATACCAGGCACAATCCGACATTGTTTTATTAACGTCACAATACTGCGCGTAAGTTTCAAGATTGGCCCGCGCACCCGAAAGTTCCATAGCCGCCGCACCACCAAGCGAAAAACCAAGCACTCCGATGCGCTCCTTAACTATAGAACCGCTCCATTGTCCTGTTGATGTTAATGTGTTGACAACATTGGATAGATCATTTGTACGTTCCCAAAGTTTGGGAGTATCGGCCGGTGTCGAATCCCGGCTCGTGGTACCCGGATGATTTGGCCCCGCCACAATAAATCCGGCATCGACAAGACGGGACGCGATCCATCCCATATCCTGAATACGTCCACCCGATCCATGGGAGACGATAATAAGGGGGTATCGCCCAGCTGCGGTTGGCGCGTCGCGAAAAGCTTTGGTTCCTTCAAACAATTTGCTTTCAGCCAATAATATTTCTTGGCCACCTTCAGCCGCAGGATACCAGATTGTGACGGAAAGATTCCTTCCACGCTCCGGTGATGCAACGGTTATCTCCGTCACACCAATATGGTCGCCTGCTAAAACTGTTGTGGTAACGCTTACGCCCCAAAACAGACCAAGTATAAGAGAAAAAAGCTTCATCAATATCTCCAAAGTTGAACAGTGTTCGAAACACGGTCACTTTGGCGCTATATTCTTCCCCCTGCGTCCTCGATCATGTTCAAGGTCATAATTAAACGCTGAGAACCATCCTCTTTGAACTACTCGGTACTGGTTTCGCAGCCTTCAAACACGCCCCTCGCCATTCAATGCCTTGATCACAGGGACAACTGAATACTGGCCAATTTCGGCCCTGTCGGTCAGCGCCCGCAAATACCCGCCCGGCGAGCGGATTTCCCCTGCGCGCTCCAGTATGGCGGCGATGGTGATCGAGGCGTTTATGTCGCCCATGGTGTCACGCGCCCTTTCCCATGCATCCGGCGAAATACCCAGCATCGAGCGGACCAAAGCCGCCGTTTGCATCAGATCGCGCCAATCTGCGATGTCATTGCGAGCATAATCGCGAATTTGCGGGCAGGCTTCCAGCACCGCGCCCAAAGGCAATGAGGCCGTTTTTATCTGTCCCGCCGACAACTCACCCGGCGTTGCATCCCGGTGCTGTCCGCGTTTCAGTTTGGCATCCAGCAATCTCTGGCGCATTTTCAACATTGCCTGGCTGCGCCCGGCTTCCGTCTTGTTCTTTCCGGGTTCGGCATTCCCCATATCTTCAGTTTCAGGCGCTGCCGTTCGTTTCTGGCTTTTTTCGGAAGCCCTTTCAAAATGGGAGTCTATATTTGAATTCTGTATATGGTGCTCAAAAGAAGAGTCAGTGCCGCTCATTTCTTCGTTTGAAAGAGTGTCGAGATAGGCTTTTTCAACCTTGCTGCGCAGGATGGCAAGCGCGTCACGCCTTACCTTCATCGTCTCAAGTGGCAGGTGCCTGCTCACACGCCCCGAAAGGTGCGCCAGTTCATCAGCATAGGCTTCCCAATCACCGGAGCGTTCTTCGCTGAGACCTGCATCAATGGTCTTGGAAACGTCGCGCAAATGAATGGTGATTTCGCTGCGAACACGATGAATAGCCCGCTCCATATCGCGCGCCGCGGCTGCATGTTCACTGATTTCATCAACGCGCAGCGCCAACGGTGACAGATCAAAACCGAATGCATGTTCGATTTCTCCACCCTCGCCGCGCCTGGCATAGCGTTTGCCATTCGGGCTATCGCGCCGGATGATTAATCCCGCTTCCACAAGCGCCGCAAGATGCCTGCGAATAGTCGCAGACGACATGCCGCGCGTGCGCATGGACAGTTCCGCATTGGATGGGAACACCACCACAGGCGTACTTCCGTCCAGCAGGGTCTCGGGATAGAAGCTCAGAAGGGCTTCCAGCACGGCAATCGTGCGATCCGAAAGGAAGAAAGCCGCGCGCGCCTGCGTTAATTCACGCAAAAGCGCCCATTTTTCCGGGTGATTGGCGTCAGTACCCGCCAGTTTTTCACGGGCACGCGCTGTCTTTTCCTGCACTGCGAACATGGCATGCGACAGCGATCGCCCGCCAAATGGCGTCGTTGCAAAACGATCAGTCATTTTCTCTACCTCAAATTGAGGCAAGGGAAAGGTGTTGCCGGAACGCGTCCGACTCTTGACAAGTCAGGTAGGAAGTGATTCTCTAAAATTGCTACATTGAAGAGGGCTTCCGGGGCGGTAACGTTCTGGGGGCCTTTTTTCTTGCCGTTGTTCCTTCTCTCTGTTCTTTCCGTTCAACGCTTACACAAAACCAGATTACGCGTAGTTCAGGCTTTTCGCTCGCTTCTGTAGCGCTGCAAAAGCCCGTTTAACTCGCCAGCCACGAAGTCCACGAAGCCTTCGGGAACGGTGTCTGCAAAATCGATTGATCGCTCCTTTTTATTGTTCAGAAGCTGCGCAATGACATCACCATTGCCGTCGCGTATGTCCCTTGCGGCCACAGGATCAGTCTTTCCTGCCTTTATTGCAGCCGGCTTGTTGAGATCCAGCAACCGCTCGAACACCGCATCGAAGCGACCATCACTGCCATGCAGTTTGAAATGATCCTGCTGAACCACTTTTTGAGCGGCATCGCGCCCTTCGGGTTTTCTCAGCATATCAGCCAATTTAACCCAGCGCGGCCGGCCAACCTTGGGTGCGGGCCCGATTGCCTGCAGGATCGGCTTCGGAATGGCGTCCACAACCTGCAGATAACGGGTCATCTCTGCCTTGTGCAGAGCCAGGGCATCCTGCACGACCGAACGGCTAAAGCCCCGGTCAATCAGATTGCGGGCAAAGAACGCACGCTCAATGAACGAGAGATCGCGGCGCTCGGCGTTCTCCTTGCCCTGCGCAACCACAAGTTGGGCGTCGCTCAGTTCACGGATAATCGCCTGCACGGGCAGCTTAAGCTCGGCTGCAGCCCGCAAACGGCGATGGCCATAGGCGGTCTGATAGTAGCCGCGCCGCTCGGGATGCGGACGGACAAGGATCGGCACCTGCTGACCGTTCAGCTTGATGCTTTCGACCAGCTCCCGGAAGGTCTCATCGAGGCCGAAATTGTGGCTCAGCCGATCTTCGACAAAAGAATACTCAATAAGCTGGGGATCAATCTCAATGACCCGTTCCGAACCTTCAAGACTTTCTCTAATCTTACGGGCATCCTCAAGCTCACGCGAGATACCCCCGAGCGAAAGGCCCATAGCTTTGATAGCGCCAGAAGCAGTTCGCTGCTTTGGTTGCTCTGATAAATTGTCTTCTACCGGAGCCGGATTAACCGGTTTGGGCTCCGGCTGGGGAGCCGTGTCCACCGTTCCAAAAAGTGCCTTGAGTTGATCCCTGCGGTTCTTGTCAGTCATCGCTCACCTCACACAGGCCGGTTCCAGGCCTTGAAGATCAGGCTCTGGATTTCAGCGTTGACGGAGGACAGCGATTCAATCGCCCGGTCATAGGTTGCCCGGGTGAAACTGTCGCGCGAGACTTCGTAAAGAGTCTGCTTGGTCAGGCCCGCATCAGAAAAGGCGGTAGATTTGACAACGGCCGATGTGAGGACCCGATCACCGAACAGCGAGCGCAGGAAGCCGGCAATCTGCTGCTGTGGCGCATCATTCGGCTCGAAGCGGGTAATCAGATAGCGCATAAAGTCGAAATTGAGTTCACCGCCAGCTTCCCGCACCACAGCCAGAAGATCGGCTGTCATGAAGAGGAACTGGCTCATGGACGCCACATCCAGCATCTGCGGATGCACGGTGACGAGAACCGATGTCGCGGCGCAAAGTGCAGAAAGCGTCAAAAAGCCCAACTGCGGCGGGCAATCAATGACCACCACATCATAATCATCCGATATTGTATCGAGCGCTGCCTGAACGCGGGCAAAGAAAAGCTGCTGTTCAATGCTCTGCTGCGCGCCATGCTGGCGGTCAGCAAGCATTTGCGGCGTGGTATGCTCGAATTCCTGCAATTCCAGATTGCCCGGAATAAGATCAAGCCCATCAAAATAGGTCTTGCGGATGATATCGCGCATCAACCGCCGTTCACCATCATAGCGAATGGCACCGTAGAGCGTGTCATTGCCGGTCAGATCGAGTTCCGGCTGATAGCCAAATAAGGCTGACATGGAAGCCTGTGGATCAAGATCAACCGCAAGCACGCGAAAACCTGCCATGGCCAGATGCTGGGCGAGGTGCGCACTCGTGGTGGTCTTGCCGGAGCCGCCTTTAAAGTTGGTGACGGCAATCACCTGCATATGTTCATTGGCAGAGGGATCGCGATGCGGCAGATAGGTTTTCGCCTTTGGTCCGCCAGCATCAGCAAGATGATGGCGCAGCGCATTGATTTCCGCTAGCGAATAGAGTCGGCGGCCATTTGCCCCGGTTTCAGGCTGCGGTCCCTCTCCTGCAATGGAAAGCTGGCGCAAATAACCGTCTGAAACACCAATGAGCTTGGCAGCCTCGCCACTAGTGAACTTGCGCAGTGTCTTTTGCGCGGTCGGTGGAAACAACCGGTTACGCATTGCCTGCAGCTGTGCCGACAGCATCTCTGCGTCAGCAGCAATAGCCCGATCAGCGGTCAAGGCAGCGGATGGCTGTGGTACAGCCGCAATTTGCGCACCATCCGTTTGTGTTGTCTGTACCGCGTTCATCATAGTCACGTATTGATCCTGTGCGCCTGTTCAAAAGAATCGCATCAGCGCAAGGTAAGATGCGCCGATTCGATAGAAAAACCAAAAGGGTAACGCTGGTTGGTAGTTTAACGCCGTAAAAGGGCACTAACATTCAGATTTACGTGTAACGCTTATATCGCAGGATACCCCTTAAAACCGTAAGTAAACTGCGCAAAGAACCGAGTCGCGTCAAGCACTTTATAGTTAACGCAAATTAACCATTAAGGCAGGTCGTAGCCGTTCCAGCAGGCGACAGCGTCATTGCATGAGTATGATCGAGTTAATATGAATGCAGGTCATTTTTTGGCGAATTGCCGAACAGCTTGCGATATTCCCGGCTGAATTGGGATTGGTTCTCATATCCCACAGCGTATGCGACCGTCCCGATTTTTACGCCACCAAGTTGGAGTTGGCGCCGTGCCTCATGCAGCCTCAGGCGCGTTCGAAATTGCAGCGGACTCATCGCTGTCGCAGACTTGAAGGCACGATAATATGATGTCTGGCTCATACCTGCCATCTCGGCCAAAGTGGCAATAGAGAGCGCTTTGTCAAAATTGGATTTGATCCAGACAGTGGTGCGTGCAATGCGCGCAAGGCCAGAGGTGGCAATCGTGCTTTGAATGATCATATGACCAAGACCGCCTCGAACAAGCCGGTAAATAAGCTCACGGTAGATGAGAGGTGCCATTGTTTTTATATCCTCGGGCCGATCCAGAAGCCGCGTCAACCGCTCGAGCGGCTCGAGAATATCGCGGGTCACGGCAGACGTCGCAGCACCTGCCGTTTTCGCGATCGGCGATGATTGACCGCTGTCACCGGCGGCAATCTCAGCAATGATTTGCGGATCAAGATCAAGGGTCACCGCATAGTGCAATGATCCCGGGCCTGCCTGCGACACCCGGGCACTCACCGGAAGATCGAGAACGACTACGAGATATTCCTCCGGGCTGATCTCAATAAGGTTACGATCGATTATGATTTCTTTTTTGCCCTGCAAAACAACGCAGAGGCGAGGATTGTAAAGGCTGCGGACCGGCGCGGTTGGGCGTTCACTGCGAAACAGCGTCAGACCAGGGACCACGGTCGTCTGCTTGTCCGAGTTACAATGAAAACTCACCAACTCGATCAATTGCCGCCGCACTGCATCCATCTTTCCGAACCCCTGTTCCCGAACAGGCAAAGTAACAAGAATGGTAGGATTGTGCAAAACTCTGGAATGATAGGTCTAAGCGGATCGGTGCTTCTACCTTATCTCCCTGTCAGTGGGATCGTCGATATCCCGGAAGACGCAAAGGAGAAAACCATGTCAGCAGAAACGTCAGTTTGGCTTATCACGGGAGCATCATCAGGTTTGGGACGCGCACTTGCCGAGGCAGTCCTTGAAACGGGAAACACTGTCGTGGTCACGGCAAGAAATATCGGGGCACTCGACGATCTTGTTGCGAAATTTCCTAAAAATGCCGTTGCAGCAAGGCTTGATGTGACCGACCCGGAAACGATCAAGCAGGTCGTTGATCAAACCGAAGAGCGCTTTGGTCGAATAGATGTACTGGTGAACGCGGCGGGATACGGTTATCTCGCTGCGATCGAGGAAGGCGAGGACGATGGAGTACGAGCCCAGTTCGAGACAAATGTCTTTGGATTGCTCGCTGTTACCAAGTCGGTGCTTCCTGGCATGCGCGCTCGGCGGAGCGGATGTATCGTCAACTTCTCGTCGCTCGGTGGATTGGTCGCATTTCCGGCAACGGGATATTATCACGCCACCAAATTCGCCGTGGAAGCCCTCTCGGAATCATTGTTCAAGGAAGTTTCGCCGCTTGGCATCAAGGTGCTTATCGTAGAGCCGGGTGCTTTCCGGACCGATTGGGCAGGCCGATCTATGCTTGAATCAACGACCGTCATTGAAGACTACGCGGAAACGGCAGGCAAAAGGCGGGCCGCAACGCGTGCCGTCTCCGGTTTGCAGCCCGGAGATCCAAGAAAGGCTGCAGAAGCCATCATCAAAACTGTCAACGCTGAGCAAACGCCGCTTCGGCTGCTCCTTGGAGCCTCTGCTCTCAAAATCGCCATCGAACGGCTGGACGCGCTCAAGGCACAGTTCGAGGCTTGGGCCGAAGTGACGACGAGCGTCGACTTTGAAAGCTGACGGGTTTCCATAGGCAGATTTCACCACCGCCATGTGTGTTGGTGCGCGCATTGTGACGCGCGCGCCACTACACCGAACGAATTGACAAATGTCCCTTCGCTGATCCAATCAAGCATCGAAACGCTCTTTAAGCCCCCATACAACTTCATCAACGATTTCGTGAAGTTCCTCCACAGTCGCACCATCGCGGGCTTGTATGGAAATCCCCTGCATGACAGACAGGACATGCCGGGCAATGCGCCTCGTCTTCTCGCCGCATGCAAAACGGGCCAGCACATCGGCGAGCTGCTGCAATGATTTCTCACGTCGCATGGCGAGGTCACGCGCCAGTTCGTCATTATCGGGATGACAGGTAATGAGGCCCGTGGAAACCATGCATCCACGTTCATTTTCACGTCTTGTTGCGATCGCTACAGCTGCCTCCAACAGTAGTTTCACCGCGTCGGGCAAGCCGCCTGCCGAATTGGTAATCTCGACATCAAGATAGCCTGCCCCTGCCTCATATCTGTCCAGTACAGACTTGTAGAGACCAGCCTTGCTTCCGAACGCGGCATAAAGGCTTGGCGGCGCAACACCAATCGCCTTTGTCAAATCGGCAAGAGAAACGCCTTCATAGCCATGACGCCAGAAGAGAGTCATCGCCATATGCAGCGCTTTGTCGCGATCAAAACTCCAGGGCCTGCCGCCGCGCGGCTTATCGTCAAGTGTATGTTTCATATCGATCACTAAACAACATATTGACAGCATCGGTCAAGGTATGTTGTTTAGTGATCAATAATCAACATAGGAAGTGCTATGAAAAGTTCTCTCAGATCAGCGCTCGTCGCTGCCGCTATCCTGATCTCACCGATTCTGACCTCGCCACATGTCGTGGCAGCGGAAGCAGTGAACCCAACCAATGTTTCCGCGGGACAGGTCAGCACTGTGGAAAGATTCTCGGTAAGATCATCCGATGGCACCATGCTTGCGGTGGAAGCGAAAGGGAATCCAGCCGCGCCGGAAATTCTCTTCATTCATGGCCTGAGACAAAGTGGGCTCAGCTGGGACAAACAATTTGACGATCCGACGTTGTCAGGTTTTCGGCTCGTGCGTTTTGATCTTCGGGGACACGGGGATTCGGGGAAACCGGAAGATCCCGAAAGCTACTCGGACCCCAAGCTTTGGGCCGATGATATCAAGGCTGTGATTGATGGCGCGAAATTACACCGTCCGGTTCTGGTCGGCTGGTCCCTCGGTGGTTACGTCGCCGGCGCATATCTTAATAGATATGGCGGTTCGCATATTGCGGGCATCAACCTTGTCGATGCGGTGGTGAAGCTGTCCCCGGACCTTCTAACACCTCTGGCGGGTCAGTTCTCCGAAACGGCGACGTCGCGTGACCTTGCTGTTCGCAGCAAAGCGACCGCCGAATTTCTGGCAAGCTGCTTTAACATACAGCCTACGCCAGAAGAGTTTGATAGGATGCTTGTCATCAATGGCATGACGGCACGAGCCGTCAATGAAGGTTTTATTCAAACATCACTCACCGATCTTCTGCCGGTCTTTCAGACTTATAGCGGTCCCATTCTTCTTACTCACGGCGTGCATGACAGGCTCGTTCGCGTTGCCACCTCGGAACGTGTTCGCGATCTTCACGCTGACAGTAAATTGCAACTCTATGAGAATAGCGGTCATAGCCCCTTTTTCGAAGAGCCGGAGCGTTACGGACGTGATCTGAAAGCGTTCGTTCTGAGTGCGAACAACTAGATATTTGGCGCAAGCCACAGGTCTGGCATCAGTGGGTTGCTTACGATTGGTCCACCGTACCGTGCGGGCTGGAGATATTTTTGTCAGGATTTTCAGTTGAAAACAAAATCTCGGCAATCCAGGCAATCGCAGCTCCGACTGCATAGGCCAGAACATCCCACCAATCGGGCGTGGCTCCAAAAACAATCCTCAATAATCGATTGGAAATAGAGATGTTAAAATAAACGGTGAGGTATTGTGCCAGTTCGACGCCCAACCCAAATCCAAGCGCCAGAAGAACAAGATAGGCTGGCCGCGCTTCGATCACGGATTTGAAGACAAAATACAGCCAGATGGTCGCCAGAACGTCCCCTGCCCAGCTCCTTATCCATCCTAACTGTGCTCCGAATGTTGCCAGAAGTACCAGCACAAAAAGCAGGAAGACGGCCACAGTAAATGAGGTGCGATCAAAGCGAAGTATCATGAGAGGTGTCTAACGGGTGATAGTCCCCCTGTCCATCTGCCAGACAGGGCACGACATCCAAATGTTATCGACTGCGCCAATGACCAACAGTTTCTTTTGCTTTCTGGTTATTGTCATCGGGCGCCATAGCGGAGTTTCATCGCGATTTATGGTTAAGATTGGGATTCAGCTTTTCCTAGTAATTTACTGATAGCAATTGAGATTGCTGAATCCAACCGGGTTCATTTGGGTCATTGATCATTATTTCGAGTACGGGTGCTTATGCGTGTTCCATGTGTGCTAACAGTCATGCTTACGTGCCTGGTCCTGGCGAGTTGCGGATCAAGCTCCAGCCTTGATGACCTTGCGATACAACGCCCCTCGCGGGAAACAACCAGTTCGGTTGTCAGGCCACGCGATCCTGTGCCTCAAGTCGACGTGAGAACCGTCACCTCCCCGCCTGTGCATCGGCAGGAGATGCTGGCATGGGCAGGACCCGTTCCGGAACAAACGGCATTTATACCGCCCGCGAAGATAATCGCTGTCCCGGCTCCACCGGAAAAAACAGTCGCACAGCTTATCCCGGCAGACCCCACAATGCGCCCGGCCCGGGAAGGCCGTATGCAGATTTACAGCCGCCGCTTCCGCGACGCAAAACCCATCAATTTCGGCCGGGCATCGCCCAGGAAACTCGCCGTGCATGGTGTTGATGTTTCACGCTGGCAGGGCGACGTTGATTGGGTAAACCTGCGCTCGCAGGGCGCGAACTTCGCTTACATCAAGGCCACTGATGGCGGGGATCATATGGATCCCATGTTCCGGACGAACTGGCGCAATACCAAAGAGGCTGGCCTGAAACGGGGTGCCTATCACTTCTTCTATTGGTGCCGTACAGCTGGCGAACAGGCCGACTGGTTTATCCGCAATGTGCCGCGCGAGGCCGGGGCTCTTCCACCGGCAATCGATGTGGAATGGAATGGCGAGTCGAGCTGCAAACGGCGTCCTTCACGCGAGGTCGTGCTGGAAAAAATGCAGGTATTCATGGACAAGCTGGAGAAGCATTACGGCCAGCGACCAATCATTTATACCGCTCCGGATTTCTATCGGGATAATCTGAAAGATGCGTTTCCCAACTATCACTTCTGGCTGCGCGCTGTAGCTGAGCATCCATCCAAAGTTTATCCCGGTCGGCGCTGGCTCTTCTGGCAATATTCGGGCTCGGGTCTGTCTCATGGTGTCGACGGCAGGATCGACCTCAATGTATTCCATGGCAGCGAGGACGAATGGCATGATTGGGTGACTGCGCGGTAGCGATTAATTCCGGGATCTATCGAAGCCTCAGGTTTTCACGGCTGAGCTGATCCACCGTGGTGCAGCCCATAAGCTTCATCCCGCGCTCGATCTCCACCTTTAATTGACCGAGTGCGCGCTCGACACCCGCCTGACCGGCGGCGGCAAGTGGATAGAGGTAATAGCGCCCTACTCCGACGGCTTTGGCGCCCATGGAGAGTGCTTTGATCACGTGCGTTCCACGCTGGATGCCGCCATCCATGATCACATCGATTTTATCACCAACAGCGTCAACAATTTCGGCAAGCTGATCAAAACCTGCGCGCGATCCATCCAGCTGCCGACCGCCATGGTTTGACAAAATGATACCCGTGCATCCAATCTCAACGGCCTTCCTGGCGTCGGCTACCGACATGATACCTTTTAGACAGAACTGTCCTGACCAGTACTGAACCATTTCGGCCACATCATCCCAGGTCATCGAGGGGTCGAGCATTTCGGTAAAATACCGGCTGATCGACATGGCGCCGCCGCCCATGTCCACATGCTCGTCAAGCTGAGGCAAACTGAAGCGTTCATGCGTAAGGTAATTCAAAGCCCATTGCGGCTTGATGGCGAATTGCAACATGCCTGCCAGATTAAGCTTGAAAGGGATCGAAAATCCGGTGCGCAAATCACGCTCGCGATTGCCCCCGGTGATGCTGTCCACAGTCAGCATCATTACCTCGACACCGGCATCTTTGGCGCGTTGCATCATCGCCCTGTTCAGGCCGCGATCCTTATGAAAGTAGAATTGATAAACCTGCGGCCCGCTGTGAGATTTACGCAATTCTTCAAGACTGACTGTGCCAAGCGAGGACACTCCGAACATTGTCCCATGCTTGGCCGCCGCTGCGGCAACCGCACGCTCGCCCTGATAATGAAACAATCTCTGCAACGCTGTTGGCGAACAATAGAACGGCACCGCAAGCTTCTGCCCCATCACAGTGACGGATGTATCGATATCTTTGACCCCGCGCAAAACATTCGGAATCAGATCGCAATGTTCAAAACTCTCCGTATTGCGGCGATAGGTGACTTCATCATCGGCGGCGCCGTCAATATAATTAAAGATCGGTCCCGGTAGCCGGCGCTTGGCCAAACGTCTGAAATCATGGAAATTGTGGCAATCGCGCAGACGCATAATTCGCTTCAATCCTTATTTGATTCAAATCCATAGATATGTCTGAATAGTTGCTGACGCATAAATGTACAGAAATGACGAGGCTTGTTCGTAAATTTAAGGTCGGTTCTCGACCGCGTCGGTCAGCGTGAGGCAGCCTATCTGCAAATGGCATGTCAGTCGCTCGATCGCGAGTGTCTCATTTCCCTCACGACAGGCTGCAATAATATCACGGTGCTCCGCACCGGAACGGCCGCGAAAATCTCTGATGGTAGAGAGAAACCGGATGTAACGCTCGGCAGCGTTGTTCTGCGCTTCGATCACTCCAAGCAATCGCTTGTTCTTGCATGGCCGGTAAAGGATCATGTGAAATTCGAGGTTGAGCATACCCCATTGGCTGAAATCAGCATTCTCCTCGATAAGATCAAGGATATGGTCCGCATCATCCAGAATTTTTGCAGTGAGATGCGGGAAAGCATCCCGCAGGGCAGCACATTCCAATAGTTGCCGCAGGATGAAAATTTCACGAATCTCACCCGTATCAATCAGCGAGACAAAAGTTCCGCGCGTCGGATGGATCGAAACAAAGCCTTCTGCCTCCAAAAGGCGCAGCGCATCCCGGATAGGCATTCTGCTGATACCAAATTTAGTTGCCAGATCGTCCTGCCGCAAAGCGGTGCCGGCTTCGATGAGACCTTTAACGATCGCTTCGCGAAGTCTATCTGCGACATGGTCAGCCGCCGTCCGCGGCTTGACCATCCGACGGCCAGCAATTTCATCAAGCGAATTCATTCTCACCTACCCACGTCTTTGGTTTCACATGACAAAACTCGATCTTAAATGTCAACTCAAGAACCGGGGACGTATTTGGGTATTATCGAATTCAGCATTCAATCGCTGTCCACGCAACGCCATTCAATAAATGGCAGACACAGCCATTTAGACGGATGGCGGGTCAACATTGAGGCGAGAAACCCTAAAGGATGAGCATGGTGTTCTACTAACATCCTGCCGTATCAACTTGGATCTGCATCAGGTAGCATCGGAATTCAGGCAATACAGGATATCGCATGGGACAGACCGCGACAGTACCCACCAGCGCTTTGGACACCAATCGATTGCGTGGCACCACCTTGCGCCTTGCCCTTGTCTATGCCGCTGCAGAGTACCTGATCAGCAGCCCGACATGGTTTTTCATTGGCGATAATCCAATCAAGCCTGCACTTGGAAAACTTGTTCTCGACGTTGTCTTTGTGCTCGTGGCTATGTTCATCGCCCATCTGCTTATTCGCATGAAAGAGATGGGCTATGTCACACAAATCACCGTCTGCTTCCTGCTGTCGCTCGTTGCGTCATTGTGCACGTCGATGTTGGATTACTATCTCTATTATCTGATCATGCTACCCGCTGTCGCGCCATTCACTCTGACAGAATATGGCTACGCAGTTTGCTACCGCATGTCGATTTTCTTTGGCTGGTCATTTCTGTTCGTCGCGCTGCTTAACCATCTGGACGTTCGTGATCGCGACCTCAAATTGATTGCCTCGCGTGAAGAGGCATTATCAGCTCAAATGCGCGCGTTGCAGTATCAGGTAAATCCGCATTTCCTTTTCAATACGCTCAACTCGGTTACCGGCCTGATTGAGGAAGGCGCGTCGGAAAGAGCGGAGCGTATGATCATGTCCCTCTCTTCGTTCCTGCGGTCGACCCTGGAACTCGACCCCATGAGGGAGTTGCGATTGGCCGACGAACTGGCTTTGCAGAATGAATATCTCAAAATCGAGAAGGAAAGATTTTCAGATCGGATGGTCATTCGTTTTGACGTCCCGTCTGAACTTAATGGCGCGATGGTCCCCAGCCTGATTTTGCAACCCCTCATCGAAAACGCTGTAAAACACGGCGTGGGCCGCTCACCGGGCAAAGTTGAAATTGTCATCAGCGCAGCCAGGAACGGACAGACGCTGCATCTGTCAGTCGAAAACGATGTTGCTGCCAATGTCATCAACAGAGGCGCTCAAAGTCTTGGCATTGGATTGGCGAATGTTGCTCATCGCGTTAAGGCGCATTTTCCCGGAGAGGCATCACTGGTAGCAGAACACGTTGCGGCGGGACGGTTTCGAGCATCATTGCAGATGCCGTTGCGAATGGAGGACGGCTAAACGCGCCGAGAATTCCTCTACTCGTCGAAATAATCAGCATGCTTTTTGGCAAGACTGGACAGAGCATTGAGGATCGACCCCAGATGAATGCGGGTGGCTTCAATAGCCGCTGGTTTGTCGCGCCTGATAACCGTGTCCAGCATGCGCTTATGCTCTTCGATCAAAACGAGCTGATGGTCCGCGTTCCTCAACGAGAGCACACGCAGGCGATCAAGTGGCATCTTCTCCCGTTCCAGAAGTCCGGCGACCCGCTCAAAACCGGTTGCGCGCGCCAGCGTCAAGTGAAACTGGTCGTCAAGCGCCTGAAATGCCAGATCGCTATCCTCATCGACCGTCGACTGCTGCTTGACGATAAGCTCGGCGAGTTCCCGCTCAAACTCAGGCGATAGGCCGACATCACACAATTTTGTGACGTTGGCGATTTCGATGGCCTCGCGGATAAAGTGCGCTTCAAGGAAGCGCTTTAGATTGAGCTTGGTAACGAAAGTACCGCGGCTGGGCCGCGTCGTTATCAGATCGGCTTCACGAAGTTGGGCAAATGCCTCGCGCACAGGTGTGCGGCTGGCACCAAACCGCGCACCGACTTCCATCTCGGAAATCAGGCGTCCCGGCTCCAGATCCATTTTGAGAATGGCATTCTTCAGAACAGGATAAATCTGGGATGCTGTCGGCCGGTCATATTCCAGCTGACCAAAGGATATATTGGCCAATCCGCCAACCGGAACATCATTGTCTGAAGATTTGGTGCCGTCTGACACGTTTGATCGATCCTTGGAAAGCCGCGTTATTTAGCCAGTATACCGGTATTCTCAGGATTTACAACCGGTATACCGGTGTGCTATCGAAGGCATATCGGTGGGCTTGGCATCACCGGCATTGGCGCAGGGAGGCCCGATGAAAATTGCCCTGATCGGATTGGGTATGGTCGCAAGCACGCACGTCAGGGCGATTGCCGCGCTAACACCTGACATCGAGCTCAAAGCTGTTTGTGGCCGCGACAGAGAGCGGAGCACCCAATTTGCCGATGAGGCTGCAACCATCCTCGGCTACCGCCCGGAACCGGTGTTTTCCTTTGAAGCAATTGCCAGCGATCCGGCCATAGATTTTGTGATTGTCGCAACGCCGCCTAATGCGCGTTTGGAGATGACAAAAGCGCTTGCAGCTGCGGGCAAATCCATTCTCATGGAAAAGCCTATCGAACGAACGCTGGAAAGCGCGAAGGCAATCGTTGGTCTTTGCGAAGATCATAATGTCAAGCTTGGCATTATCTTTCAGCACCGCGTTCGTCAGGCATCCATTCAGCTTCGTGACATGCTCAAAACCGGAGCACTCGGGTCAATCCGTATTGCGGAAATTATAGTGCCGTGGTGGCGGGAACAATCCTATTATGACGCGCCGGGACGTGGAACTTACGCCCGGGACGGCGGCGGCGTTCTTATCTCGCAGGCGATCCATTCGCTTGATCTCGCGCTCTCGCTTGCGGGCCCCGTGCGCAAAGTGCAGGCAATGGCAAAAACCAGCCAGTTCCACCAGATGGAGGCTGAGGACTACGTCACTGCAGGGCTGGAATTCGACAGTGGTGCCATCGGCTCACTCGTTGCGAGCACGGCCAGCTTTCCCGGCACCGGCGAAACCATCACCCTTCATTGTGACAAGGCGTCCGCGCGTCTGGACGCAGGACAATTGATTATCACGTGGCGCACCGGCAAGACGGATGTTTTCGGCGAAGAGGCAGGCACTGGCGGTGGCGCCAATCCGATGGCCTTCACCCATGAATGGCATCAGGAGATTATCCGCGATTTTGCCAGCGCAGTCGTCAACAACACCGAGCCCCTCATTTCAGGCAGAGAGGGTCTCGCCGTCCACGCCTTGATTGATGCGCTTGTCACATCAGCAAACACCGAACGTTCCGTAACCCTCGCTCCGTGGAATATATGAATGTCAAAACCTCTCAAATTCGCCGCCATCGGCATCGATCACCGGCACATTTTCGGCCAATCGGAAAACATGATGAATGTTGGAGCCGAATTTGTCGGCTGGTGGACGGAAGGCACGCCCGAAACCCTCGACAGTTTCGTCAAGCGGTTTCCCGATATCCCGCGCGCGGCAACGCGCGAAGAACTGTTGAACAATCCCGAGATTGATCTCGTGCTGATTGCCGATGTGCCGTCGCGGCGCGCTATCAGAGCGATTGAAGCCATGGAGCACGGCAAAGATGTCATGGTCGACAAGCCGGGTTGCATCACGTTGGAACAGCTCGAAGCAATCAGGAAAACCGTCAACCAAACCGGACGTATCTGGTCAATCGATTTTTCAGAACGCTTCGAAGTTCCCTGCGTGACAAAAGCCGCCGAACTCGTGCAGGCCGGTGCAATCGGTAAGGTCGTACAGACAGTTGGTCTCGGGCCGCATCGTCTCAACCGGCATCTGCGGCCACAATGGTTTTTTGAACGCGACAAATATGGCGGCATCCTCTGCGATATCGCTTCGCATCAGATCGACCAGTTCCTGTTTTTCACTGGCTCTGATGACGCGGAAATCCTCTTTGCCGAAGTCGCCAACCATGCCAACCCGGATGATCCGGGCTTGCAGGATTTTGGCTGTCTGGCTCTGCGTAGCGACAAGGGCCACTGCTATATCCGCGTTGACTGGTACACGCCTGACGCTCTGCCAACCTGGGGTGACGGACGTCTGACCATTCTTGGAACAGAAGGCTATATTGAGCTGCGCAAATATGTCGATGTCGCACGCGACAATGGCACCGATCATCTCTACCTCGTCAACGGTACACGCTGCGAGAGGATCGATGCATCCGGTGCTGGCCTTCCCTATTTTGCCACGCTCGCGGATGATATCCGCAACCGTACGAGCAATGCGATGCCGCAGGCGCATGCGTTCAAAGTCATGGAACTCGCCATCAAGGCACAGTTGCTGGCCGAAGCCACTGCAGGTGCGCGCCATGGCTAATCCCATTCGCGTCGCCATCATCGGCGCCGGTATCGGCGCAAGCCATCTCAAGGGCTATCGTGCCCTCCCTGATCGCTTCACCGTTTCCGTTCTGTGCGATCTTGATCAGGAGCGTGCAGCAAAAGTTACGGACGGCGACCCTTCAATCCGAATTGAACCGGATCTCGACCGGGTATTGGCTGATCCGGATATCGATATCATCGATATTTGCCTGCCGCCGCACCTGCATTTCAAAGTGTCCATGGCAGCGCTTGCAGCGGGGAAACATGTCGTTTGCGAGAAGCCTTTTGTTAGCTCGCTGCATGAAGCAGACCTGCTCGCCGAGGCCGTCCAGAAATCCGGGCGCATCCTTTCGCCTGTTTTCCAATATCGTTTTGGCCGAGGATTTGCCCAACTGCGCGCGCTTATCGACAAGGGTCTCGCGGGCAAAGCCTATACATCAAGCATTGAAACGCATTGGTGCCGACGTGCCGAGTATTACGATATTCCATGGCGCGGCACATGGAAGGGTGAACAGGGTGGTGCTGTTCTCAGCCATGCAATCCACAATCACGACCTGCTCTGCTATGTCATGGGCAATGTCAGGCGCCTGACGGCGTTCACCGCAACGCGCGTCAATCCCATCGAGACGGAGGATTGCGCGTCAATCGTGTTTGAAATGGAGAGCGGAGCATTGGCTACCAGCTCTATAACACTTGGCGCTGCTGACGATACCAGCCACTTCCGTTTCTGCTTTGAGGGGTTCACCGCGGAAAGCGGAAAAGCCCCCTATACACCGGCCGAAGATACGTGGCATTTTCTTGCCCGGGACCCCGCACGGCAAGCGGAAATCGATGCGGTGGTCAATGCTGTTCCAGAGGTGCATTCCGGTTTTGCCGGTTTCTTTGATGCTCTTGCCGATGCCATCGAAGGCCAAGGCGGAAATGAAGTAACAGTTGCGGACGGGCGACGTTCGCTTGAAATGGTCACGGCCATTTATCATACGGCGCGTACGGGAGGAACTGCCGAACTGCCGCTCAACCACGAACACCCGCTCTATAAGGGATGGACACCGAAATAGCCTAAAAAATCAGATCAATGTTCACAACGATATGGGAGGATATCAGATGGACAAGCGCAATCTCAAATGGACCGGTGCGGCTCTGGCGTCGGTCATTGCTTTGTGGGCTGGCTCAGCGGCGG
Organism: Phyllobacterium sp. TAF24; assembly: GCF_052113785.1. NCBI lineage: Bacteria > Pseudomonadati > Pseudomonadota > Alphaproteobacteria > Hyphomicrobiales > Phyllobacteriaceae > Phyllobacterium > Phyllobacterium sp. TAF24. Next base: position 266,543 of record NZ_JBFRDN010000003.1, read on the forward strand.
CGGATGATATCCGTTTCATGTGCGCCGCCGATGGCAATGAATGTGCCACGCTGGAAGCCCTGTTTGCACGCTACGAAAAGGACAATCCCGGCACCCATGTTGTCATCGACGTGGTCGGTTATAAGGCCATTCTGGAAAACCTGCCTGTCCAGCTTGCCGGGGGCACTGGCCCGGATATGGCGCTCGTTACTGACTTTGGCGGCCTCGCCAAGTACTTTCTCGACCTGACGCCCTATGTCGACGCCAACTACTGGAACACCAATTTTGGCAATACGCTAAGGTGGTCACGCACCGGCCCTGACGACAAGGGCATCTATGGTATGAACATCCAGCTGACCATCACAGGCGCCTATATCAACAAGACCCTGTTCGAGCAGGCTGGTGTCGCAGTGCCGGGTGAAAAGGCAACCTGGGATGAATGGGCCGAAGCATCGCGTCAGGTTGCCAAGGCGACAGGGGTGCCGTTCCCGATGGCGATGGATCGTTCGGGACACCGCATAGCGGGCCCGGCCATTTCCAACGGCGCCAAAATCTTTGACGATGCGGGAAACCCAATTCTTGTTGATGCACCATTTGCGGACTTTATGGGCAAGTTCGTCAATTGGAACAAAGATGGCACCATGGCAAAGGATGTCTGGGCCGGTATCGGTGGCACAAGCTATCAGGACGCGGCACAGGAATTCATTAATGCGCAATTGGTCTTTTACTACTCAGGCAGCTGGCAGGTGCAGCGTCTCGACAAGGCAATCGGTGACAGTTTCGATTGGGAAGTTGTCGGTTCACCCTGCGGGCCTGCTGCGTGTTCCGGCATGCCGGGGGGCTCTGGCCTTGTTGGCTTCAAGCAGACCAAAAACCCCGAGGCTGTAGCCAAACTCATCAACTACATCGCCCAGAAAGACAATTATGCCGAGTTCATCGGCAAGACCCGCAACGTCCCTGCTCATGAAGGCGTGGCAAAGGAGGGCGTGACCTATACGGATGCTTCGCAGAACGTGGCAAAGGCCCTCAAGGGCTGGAATGCCCAGATCGCCAAACTGTCACCCATCGCCTATTCCTATCAGGGCTACAAGAACAGCCGCACCATGTACAACATAACGGTGCAGCGCGTGACGCAGGCCATCGTCGGGGAAATGTCTATTGATGAAGCAATGGAAAAGGCCAAGCAGGATGTGGCGGCGGCTATTCAATCGGCAGGCAAATAATGCCGATAAACTGTTCGCCGCCTGACCTGACACGATAACCATGAAGGGATGTGCAACATGACCGCTGTTCTGAATGCGATCATGAACATTATCGAAATACCCATGCGCTTTGCTCAAAGGCGGCTTGGCCTGCGGCGCATCGCGTGGGTATTTCTTCTGCCCAATCTCATTCTCTTCGGGATATTCGCTTTTCTGCCCGTCATTTTGAACGTCATCTATGCCCTGACCGGAACCGATCAGGTTATGCTGAACGACAGGACATTTGTCGGGTTCGACAATTTCATAACACTGGCCACCTGCACCAACCATCTTGACCCGAACACCTGCACGCAGGATCTGTTCTGGCGTGCCATCTACAATTCACTCTGGTTTGTCACCCTGCAGGTCGGGTTTATGGTCGGTCTGTCTCTCGTCACAGCGATTGTTCTGAACGGCAAAATACGGGCACGCGGCTTTTTCCGCAGCGTGTTCTTCTTTCCTGTACTTCTGTCGCCGGTGGTGGTTGCGCTGATCTGGAAATGGATTTTGCAGCGCGAGGGACTTCTCAACGCCGGGATGGATGCATTCGGCCTCACCCCGTATAATTGGCTGCTTGACCGCAACTGGTCGTTCATCTGGTCGATTTTTCTATCCGTCTGGGCCCATATGGGTTTCTACACATTGATCCTGCTTGCAGGATTGCAGGCCATACCGCGCGATGTTTACGACGCCGCGCTGATGGATGCAGCCTCGCCCTTCCGGACATTCAGGCGCATCACGCTGCCGCTGCTTATGCCAACCATGATTGTTGTCCTGCTGCTTGCCTTGATCAAGGGCGTTCAAACCTTTGACGAAGTTTACGCTTTTACCGGTGGCGGACCGGGTTCGGCGACGACGTTCATTATCCAATATATTTACGAAACGGGTTTTGCCGGAACGCCGCGGCTGTTCGGTCTGGCGGCCGCCGCTTCCATCCTGCTGGCGATCGTCCTTATTGGCCTCACTCTTATCCAGCTTTCTGTTACCAGGAGCAAAGCCGATGGGTAGACTTCTCACCTTCCTCACCCGCACGCGTGGCATAGGCCGGCTTCATTGGACGGATTGGGCGTCATATGCTTATCTCCTGTTCGGTATTGTCATCATGTTCGGGCCGGTGCTTTGGCTGGTGCTTTCATCCTTCAAGAGTGAGGCTGAGTTACAACGGTTTCCACCCACGTTTTTGCCCTATGCTCAGGAAATGATCAGCATTGAAGGGTATGACAAACCGCTCCCGCTGTTCGAAATTACCAATGGCGAATTTGCGGGAAAGCAAGCCGGTCAGGTACGCCGCATTGGCCTTGTCTCACAACTGGTAAGACCCGAAGCGCCCAAGGACCTTATCAAGGTGCCGCTGGCCGATCGCAAACCAGTTGAACGCATTGATTTTGCTTTCGAAAACTATGGTGATCTGTTCAAACGTTTTGATTTTCTGCGCTATCTCTGGAACAGCGTGTTTATCACAACCATGGCAACGCTCATCATGTTGCTGGTCAATTCTATGGCCGCCTTTGCCTTGTCGAAATATCATTTCCGTGGACGCAGCACCGTGCTCGCCATGATTGTCGGCACTTTGATGGTTCCGCAAACGGTGGTGCTGGTCCCGCTCTTTTTGATCACCCGCGAACTTGGCATGCTGAACAGTCTCTGGGGTGTCATCATTCCCGGCGCGGCGACGCCCACGGGCGTGTTCCTGCTGCGCCAGTATATGCTCACCATTCCCGATGAAATTCTTGATGCAGCCCGCATGGACAAGGCCAGCGAGTGGAAAATCTTCTGGCGTATTGTCCTGCCACTCAGTGCCCCGGCAATCGCAGTTCTTGCTATCCTAGCAATCATGTGGCGCTGGAACGACTTTCTCTGGCCGCTCATCGTCCTTTCCCAGAACGACAAGTTCACCCTGCAACTGGCGCTCAATTCATTCCAGGGACAGCTGACCACCCAGTGGAGCAATCTGCTCGCCATGACGGTGCTCGTACTCGTTCCAATCGCCATTGTCTTCGCATTTCTGCAAAAATACATCGCGACCGGCATCGCCTCTACAGGTGGCAAATGATGCGTGACGTCAACCTGGCCACGGGGAGTTAGCCGCCAATGTCGAGACTTGTGCTTCGCAACGTCAGGAAAAACTATGGTGGTCTTGAGGTCATCAAGGGTGTCGATCTCGATATTGCCTTTGGTGAGTTTTGTGTCTTTGTCGGCCCGTCAGGTTGCGGCAAGTCCACATTGCTCAAGATGATTTCCGGTCTTGAACCAATCAGTGAAGGCGAGATTGCCATTGACGATGAAGTGGTCAACGACGTTCCGCCCGCTGACCGTGGCCTTGCCATGGTGTTCCAGTCCTACGCACTCTATCCGCATATGTCCGTCCGCCAGAACCTTTCCTTTGGTCTTGAAAATCTCAACACACCAAAGGCAGCGATTGCTCAGAAGATCGCAGAGGTTGCTAAGATGCTGCAGATCGAGCCTTTGCTGAACAGACGCCCCGGACAGCTATCAGGCGGGCAGCGTCAGCGTGTCGCCATTGGCCGCGCCGTGGTGCGTGAGCCCAAGATATTTCTGTTTGACGAACCGCTGTCCAATCTCGATGCGGAGTTGCGCGTGGAAATGCGCGGCGAGATCGCCCGCTTGCACAGACGTCTCGGCAATACGATGATTTACGTTACCCATGATCAGGTCGAAGCCATGACCATGGCTGACAAGATTGCAGTGTTGCGCAGCGGAAAAGTTGAACAGTTCGGCGCACCGCTGGAACTTTACAACAACCCCGCCAATGTCTTCGTCGCGGGTTTTATCGGCTCGCCCAAAATGAACTTCTTCCAAGGTACAATCCACGCCGCTGATGGCCAAGAGGCCTTTGTTCAGTTCAACTCGGGCGAGCGCATTCCCGTGAGCCGTGAGACCTTCCTTGTGTCCCATGGTCTGCCCGTGACATTGGGAATTCGCCCAGGTCATGTCGCGCTCGGCCCAGTTGATGCGACGGACATTAAGGGGGTGGTTCAAAACATTGAACAACTGGGCGGAGAGTCTCATCTCTATATCAATGCAGCCGATGGCACCCCAACGGCCGTGCATGTCGATGGCCAAACCGAGATTGCTCTTGGCGACACAATTGGCCTCAAACTCGATACGGGCAAAATTCAGCTCTTTTCACGTGATACCGGCGGGACGCTTCGTCGTTGAGTCATGTCGTCGTTATAGCGGCTAGAACAGCCGCCATAACTGGAGAAGCGAACGATCTTCCTAGAAGCTAACATTCAGCTTCGCATCGACGGCATTTTGGGTAAGACCCGAGCCATACTGGCCSGTATAGGTGAGACCCAGTGTTGCCCGGCGGCTGAGCTTGACGTCAACGCCAGCTTCAACCATCGCCGTATCCTCGGCAATCGGCACACCCGCCACCGAGAAGCCATTGCCGGTGGCAAAGGCAAGCGTYGAGCTTGGTGTAATRTCACCATAGGCATGYTGCCAGCCGATTGTTCCGCGGGCCTCGATATCCATCGTTCCCAGTGCAAAGGGTGCCGATGCCCGCAGACCCAGCGTGGTGAAGGTCGTATCGGTGGTATCGCTTCTGGCTGTCAGTGCTGCTGCACCGCCCTTTTCGCTGAACCCGTCGGTCTTCACCCGGACATGTGCCAGATTGGCAAAGGGCTCAAAGGCAACCCKGTTKGTATCRATCCGGTAGCCCACCTCGCCAAAGGCCTGGAAGGTTGCCGCATCGTAATCGGCATTCAGATGTTCGGCAAAGCCGGGGAAGGCAACCGTGCGGGCCGTCTCGATYGAATGCCAGCTATAGGCAAGRCCGGAGCGCAGGGACAGACCACCCCAATGACCACCGCCATAGACACCGACATGATAATTGTCGCTGTTGCCGGAAGAGCCCTTGCCATCGACATCAAAGGTCGAGCGGCTATAGCCTGCCATTACACCCAGACGCCAGCTTTCGGCAATCGCCGTATCAAAACCGGTGACAAAGCCGCCTGATGACTGGTCGAGCTTGGAGGCATTGCCATTGGACTTTGTCTCGCTCCACACACCGAAGGCCTGACCCCAGGCGGCCATGACAGGTGCGTCAGACGGAACCAGCGCCTTGGCATCCGGGCCATAACCCATGACGGGCACATCGACGGCCGCCACATCGCCGAAGGCTGCTCTGATCCGGTCATTGGCCGCATTGCGCAACAGGCGGCTGTCATTGACCAGTGCTGTCTTGGTCGAGGCATGTGCCTCACCGGACAGGCGGTCAAAGGCAACACGGGCTTCATCGGCGCTCAATATTGCCAACCGATTATACAACGCCAGCGACGGACCACTTTGTGCGAGGCTGTTGAGTGCTATTGCTGTATTGAATTGATTGTCAGTGTTGGCGACCGACGCAAATCCGGGTCCTGGCTTACCAGGGGTGCCGGGATTACCAGGGGTGCCGGGGGTGCCGGGATTACCAGGGGTGCCGGGGGTGCCGGGATTACCGGGGGTGCCGGGGTTACCAGGAGTGCCGGGGTTGCCAGTATCCTTGACTTTAATGTTTAGATCGACCTGCTTCTCCTTCTGGTCCAAGGTGACATCCAGAAATGCCGATTTCGATATGGCTTGGGCAAATTGGCCCTCAATTCCGCCTTGTGCAGTCAGAATCGTATAGGTCTGGCCATTCTGATAGCTTGTCGCAGAATCAAGCGCTGTAACTTGCACATTGACGCCGTTTTCGATGATCGCGTTACCTACAGCATCTTGAACGATCGGCTTACCGTCACCGTCAAACCCGGCATATTTCTTCAAGGTTTCGACGACAATCTTGTCGCTTGCCCCGTTTCCGGCAATATCCGCCTCGTAAATGGAACCACTGGCGAAACCTAGCGTCCCCTTGACGGTCATTGTCCCAATCGACCCTGACGTATCGCCGGGAGCAATAATACCGTCCCTGAGAATTGTTGTATTACCAAATGTTCCAGAGCCTTCTAGGCGACCAAAAGCGCCGGGAACGCCTCTTGGATCATTCATATCCCTGCCCCACACCTCCACGGAGCTCGTATACATTTCGCTGCCAAGGAAATCCGTGCTTATCTGGCCACTTTCGCCTTCTACGACCAGCGTGCCACTTTTCACTTTGATACGCGTGGGATCAGGCGAAATCGTATCGGTATCTTTGGCTTGCGTGCCGAAATCGCTCTTGAACACAAGCTTGCTGCCGCCATCAACAACGATGCCGCCATAGGTGTTGGTGGCATAGAATTTGGAGAGATCGCCGGTAAGAACTGTCTCGCCGGAAAAGCTCGTGATCACACCATTGCCTATAAGTGTATTTGCAAAGAGGTAACCCGTATTGGTGTGATTGAAATTGAGGTGACCCTCTGTGGAAGAGTCGAACGTGATGACGGCATCCGAGTTTATGTGGCCAGCAGCCTGTGCCTGCAGTGCCTTGGGCTCGTCAAATGCACTTGACATATCGATCTTGCCGCCGATGGTCAGGTTGCCAGCTTTGCCATCACTATTGCCTTCCAAGGCAATCCCACCCCTGACGATAAGGTTTGCATCGTTGGCCACCGAGACATTACCATCTCCGGTGTCACCAATCCGCAATTTACCGGTTACTGTGGCCGACGAGTTCGCTCCACTCACGAAGAGAGTGGCGTCATTGATCGAAGAATTTCCAATTTCGGCGGTGGATGTGGTGAGCGAGCCGCCGTCTTCGACGGTCATATTACCGGCAAGCTTGAACTCACCGGCATTGACCCATTTCGAGTTTTCGCCAGTAACAAGAACTTCAGTACCCAACCACGGTAGAGTTGAACTTGAACCAGATTGACCTGCTATGTCGACTTTTCCAGTCGTGATCAAACCACCGTTCTTGACGGTAACGGTACTGACATTGGGATTGTCCAGTCCCGTTCCCGCATAGAAATCGTCGGTGTTAAGGATGGAGCCAGTGCCCGTCACGATTAACGTGCCGCGTGACAGCTGACCTGCACCCACTATGGTTTCCTTGGCATCCGCCTTGCCACCATTTTCGATAATCAGTGTGCCGTCGCCACCGTAAATGTACAGGGCTGCTTCACCATCGCCGCCGCCGCCAACGTAAAGTGTATTGCCATCATTGCCGAGTCGGCTGACGTTCAATTCAGAGCCAGCTCCGCTAACTGTCACGGTTCCCTGAGAGCCCTTATTGCCGGCAATGATCATCCTGTGGTCGACGACGATTTTGGCACCATTTTGGACGGTGGCCGTGGCACCTTTGTTGTTAAGGCCGACAATCAGATCCCCAGCAATATCCAAATTCAGATTTACACTTCCAGCGTCAATAACAGTGTCCTGTTCGGCAGCCAGAACCGGAGTGACACTTGTACCTGCGGCAAGTGCTACGGCTGAGAATGCCAATCCCGAGACAAATCTCGTCCGTACACGTCCCAAAGCCGTCGTATTCAGAAGCGCATGCTTCACTCGTTTTGATCTGATTGTCCCGTTCAAAATACTGCCCCTTGAAGTCTGTAGAATCTGCATATGTCAGGCCGGGCTGCGATATTCAGAGTAAAAGGACTCTCTGACACCGCCTCCCGGCTCACTGATTCAATGTATAGGGAAGAGGCTAGGTGTTGAGCCATTAGTGAAGGTTCACTACAGGCCGCGCCTTGGCTTATCTTTACTGTGACTATAGAAGCTTGCGGATGAATTCTGCGGAGAGAGAGCGTATTATTGTTGCAGACGATCATCCCGTATTCCGGGATGGCTTGCGTTTTGTGCTGCAACGAGTTTTCCCCATGGCAGACATAACAGGCGTCGGCACGATGAGCGAAGTCCTTGAACTTGCTCGAAAAGGAAAGGCGCCGGATACTTTCGTACTTGATCTGCTGTTCCCGGGGATGGCCCCGGACAGATCAATCGGTGCATTGCGGCAAGAATTCATGAGATCATCCATCATTATTGTTTCGATGGTTGATGATCCTGCGACGATCGACATGATCATGGCACAGGGCGCTGATGGTTTCATCGGCAAAACCGTTCCGCCGGAAGAGTTCAGCGCTGTCGTTACTGAAATAAGGAACGGAACCTTTGTTATCAGGCCTCATCCCATCAGCATAAAGGAGCCGCCGCGCAGTTCCGGTGGTCTTTCGACATTAACCCCGCGTCAGCTCGAAGTCCTGCGATTGATTGTTGAGGGAAAATCAAACAAGGAAATCGGCCGTGCGCTCGATATCTCGCCCTATACGGTCAGCATTCATGTCTCAGCATTGTTGCGAACACTCAATGTCGGATCGCGGGCTGCAGCCGCGGTCAAGGCAGCCAGTGTCGGTATTGGCTCGGGCAACTGATTGATACTCATGCGTGGACGGGTTGTTGTTCCGCCTGAAGTTTCAGCGCCAGAATGGTTGAGCGCAGTTCGGCCGGGCGGATGGGTTTTGACAGGATCGGTATCTGCGGATCGCCCACATCATCGCGCACACGGTTTTCATCATGACCGGTYACAACAATYGCCGGGATCTTGCGGCCATTGGCCCGGCGGATATAGGCAATGCAATCCGTCCCYGTGGTCTTGGCACCAAGGTCGAAGTCCGTGATGATGAAGTCGCAGGTCACATCCTTGCCTTCGGGAAGCGCATCCTCCTGTTGAACAATGCAGCCCCACTTTTCCAGAAGTATGCCGGTTGCCATGAGAATATTGACGTCRTCCTCCACCAAGAGCACGCGCAGGCCGTCCAGCAGGGAAGCAGGCTTGGCCCTGASGGCTTCAAGCGAGCGAACCGGCTCTGCGACCATGKCAAAGCCATCGATGACAACGGTSGTGCCCTGGTTCTCCACCGATCGCAGCGATACTTCSAGKCCCAGGAGCGTGGCAAGACGCTGGACAATCGACAGTCCAAGGCCAACCCCTTCCGTGTCCTTGTCGCCGCGTTCGCGCACCTGATAGAATTCCTCGAAAAGCCGTGGCAGATGTTGTGCGGCAATACCGGGRCCGCGATCATGCACCTCGATCGACAGCTTGCCATCGCGCACCCGGCATCCCAGCAGAACCGGGCCGCCCGGTGCATATTTCAATGCATTGGAAACAATGTTCTGGATCATGGTGGTCAGCAGGCTGGGATCGGTGCGCACGAACCTATGCGTTGCCACGACRGTCAAGGTCACACCTGCCCATTGGGCCGCTTGGGAATTCTGYTGTGCGATATCCTGCAGGATCTCACCAATGGCMACAGCTTCGGGCTGCGCCGATATCTTGCCRCTGTCGAGGGTCGAGATGTCGAGGAGGGACTGGAACAGGCGTGAAACGCTTTGCAGTGACCGGTCGATATTGTTGACCATCTGCTGCTCTTCAACGCCCAGYCTGGCATCGCGCAGGCAGGCGATGAACAGACTGATGGCGTGGATGGGCTGGCGCAGATCATGGCTTGCCTGTGCCAGAAACCGCGACTTGGCAAGGTTGGCTTCCAGCGCTGCATTGTAGGCCTTGTGGACGCGCGTGAGCAGAATATARACATAGGCYGGAACCAGAATGGCGGTCATCACAAGGGTGACGACAACATAGGGTTCACTGCGCCAGAAACTGTTGAAATAGGTGGTGGCTGCCAAGGCAACCAGCGCAACCGCCGTCGCCGCTATCAGATAGCGCGGCCCATACCGCAACCCGTTGCCAACAGTAACCCATAATACCATCGCAAACACCGGTGCAGTGATTGCTCCGCCGACAGCCATTGCAAACGTCATCGCCAGATAGTCGTTGGACATGGCAAAGATGCGGCGTTTTAGGTTGTAACCGGGCCGTTTTACGATGTTGTGAAGCAGGAGCCAGGAAACGGGAATGTAAAAGACGGAGTAGATGAGCAGCGCTATGGTAACCGTATTCAACTCGCGCTCGCTCGCGGAAAGTGCGATTATGATATAGGTTGCAATGAACGGGACTGTAACGATGCGCGATATTGCCTGGCCGCGTTCCGCATCATATTGGCTTCCTCTGTTATCAGCATAAGACGCTATTTTCCCGAAAAGGCTGTTCACCCAGCTCATATTTGTGCCCCTTGCCGATAGTTCCCCGATTGAATGTATCATTTCAACCAATCGACAGACAGTCCTCGCTGAGGTGGTGCGGCGGTAAACACAATTGCGACTGCCTTCCGCCATCTGTCGCTTTATCTGATGATTTTTCCCAGGAGGAGGGCTATGGCCAGAAGAAGAACATGGCTTGCAAAACTCTGAATAGAGTAGGCAGCAAGTCACAACCGGAATCACCGAAAAGTCTGTTGGAGCGGGTGAAGAGGAACCCCATGCAAGAGACAACCACTTGTTTTAATTATAGTATTTTTGTTGCTGGCTTTGTCGATACCGTCACTGATACCGACAAACTTGTGAGATTTTGAGAGCCTTTGAGAGCCTTCCTGAGACACTTCGGAGCTTCTTGACTTCTCCGAAAGTTTATTCAAATCGGTTGTCTTGGTCTCGCAGGTGTTGCATCACGCGGACCACTGTCATAGCTAGGAGTGTGACAGCCCCAATGTAGACCGCGAATAGAGAAACCCACGTGACATATATCTGGTTTCTCGGCCAGATATTATCCGTACGTCCTATGAAATCGCCAATAAGAAAGCTGCAGCTTAGTCCGGGATGCTTTGCGATATAATCTGTAGCATTGGGCAGATATGTCCAGCCGATGGCCATCCGGCTACCCATAAATGGGCAACTAAATTGTGCACATCCAACAAAATAAGCGAAGGTGAATATAAGCCCAAGTGGTACAATCCAAGCGAAGGTTACATGTCGTTTGGGATTTCGGCCCGCCACTATGCTGCACAAAAATGCCGCAACAATGACCGTCACCAGGAAAGTAATGATGACAGGCTGATCTCCAGCTTCGGGCCAAAGTGTGGGAGGAGATGCGATCAATTCACCGATGATTGAGATCACCAAGGCTGCAAGGCCAGAGATGGTCCATGTCGACTTTAACTCCGATGCCAGATGACCGGGTTTCATCTCACGGGACCATAAAGGTTATCAGTTGGCCTTGGCCGAGTATGGTTCCAACGCTCACTTCTTGACGCTGGACAATCTGATCGTTTCGGAGCGCAATCATTTCGTAACGGCCAGCTGGGAGTTTACCACTGCTCGGACTGGTCGGATTATTGAATCGAAACATCGGATCGTCACTAGGCAAAGCCTTTGGGTTGAAGCCAATAAAATAGCCATCAACTTCCTGACCATTCCTCATTGTCTTAACTTCTACTTCAACCTCGCTATAACTGAGGGCATTTACAGTTGTCACCTGGCCAATATACTTAACCTTAATCGCCAGATCCTCTTTAACGTCGCTCAGCAGAACTGCCGATACTGGGTCATTAGGCTTGGCAGCTGCGGTCAATAAAAGCTGTTTATTGTGATCCATCGCACGCTGGAAGTTCGGCGTGGGGGTACCTACCTTATCGAAACTATCTGCAATAATTTTCCAATTTTGGGAAATATTATCAACGTCAACTGCCACCATTGGCACTTGTGTTTCTTTTAATTGCGAAAGGCTCTCGGCAGGATATTCCAGCGACATCACATTTTGTGAGCTAGCCGTTCCTCCAAGAAATGCACAAGCCGCAAGTCCAAGACAAATTGATCGCAAATACTGCATTCGAATTATTCCCCCAAAGGCAGAATATCTCAGATGAAATATAATGACTATAAAAATAAGTAGATCAAAATCACGACCATGATTTTTATTAATCGTGGTCACTAGATTTGTCTTTAAACGTCAGTTCGATTTCTTAAAAAGGAATCTAATTGCTTCGCCATCTAGAAAACAGGCATTCTTTCAAATCACTGATATCACAAGCCTTTGATTGAACTCGATACTCCTAATTCTGACGGTATCGACGCTTTTGCCATTTTCGATACCGTCAATGATACCGACAATTCATATCTCCACTCAAACCAGATGCCATAAATTAGCGATTTAACGCAAAATTTCAGTATAATTTTCTATCTTCACAAAAAAAATTCTAAAAATTACGAAAAATTAAGAATAAATTTCTACTGGAGCGGGTGAAGGGAATCGAACCCTCGTATGCAGCTTGGGAAGCTGCCGTTCTACCATTGAACTACACCCGCCTATCTCGCTCGAGACGTGCCAGACAGACAATCGAAATCAAAAGCAGACGAGACCGATAGTCAACCCGATTCGCTGATCATGCTGCAAACTATCTGTATATCAGCCCCTGCGCATCCGACCAGTCACGACAGCCACACCAAGTCCTATCCAACCCAGCACTGCAATCAGCAGGACAGGTGCGGCAGGGATCATCAACCAGCCCATCACACCCATCGTATAGAGCGTGTCGCCGATATCCATACCGCCCAAAAGGCAGGGATGAACACTGCCCTCATCCACTGTGCAGCCAAGCGTTGTGGCGATCGCGTAGGTAGCCAATACTGAAAACAATGGCAGCAGAGCAATGATAGTGATGACCGTCAGAAGGATGACAAGGAGGCGTCGTTTGGACTGGGGCTGCTGGGGCATTGCGAATATCCAGTTCTTTCAGGGAAATCCGTTATGCATATCAGCCTCTGCCAAACCAAAGTTTTGTCAATCAGTGACTGCTCACGACCGGAAATGTTTGGAGAGTTTCAGGCCCTGCGCCTGATAGTTCGAGCCGAGATCAGTGCCGTAGAGGGCTTTCGGCCGCTCCAGCATGTGTTCATAGATGAGGCGGCCAACAATCTGGCCGTGCTCCAGAATGAACGGCACCTCATGGCTGCGCACTTCAAGCACGGCACGGCTGCCCGTGCCTCCTGCGGCGGTGTGGCCAAAACCGGGATCAAAGAACCCGGCATAGTGAACACGGAACTCACCCACCAGCGGATCGAACGGCGTCATCTCGGCTGCGTAGAGCGGCGGCACATGCACAGCCTCACGCGATACGAGAATATAAAATTCATCCGGATCGAGCACCAGTTCGCGCGCGCCGCGATCATGGATCGGCTCCCAGAAATCGAAGAGGTCGTGGGCACCACGCTTGTCGACATCCACCACGCCGGTGTGATGCTTGCCGCGATAGCCAACAAGGCCGTTCTTGTCGCCGGTCAGATCAATGGACAAAGCAATGCCGCCACCGGAGATATTGGGCGTATCTGAAGCAACCAGCGTTTCATTTTTATGCAGCGCAGTCAGCTCCGTCTCATCAAGCTGCGCCCGGCCCGTGCGAAAACGTATCTGGGACAGGCGCGAGCCGACACGCGCAACAATCGGAAAAGTTCGAGGGCTCACTTCAAGATAGATAGGGCCGTGATATCCCGCGGGCACCTTGTCGAATTCCTGAGCGCCATCGACGATAACGCGGGTAAAAATATCAAGACGGCCAGTGGAACTCTTAGGGTTGGCCGATGCAGAAACGCCCGCAGGCAGAGCAAGGCTTTCCAGCAGCGGGACAATATAGACACAGCCGGTTTCAAGCACTGCACCTTGGCTAAGGTCAATCTCATGCAGCTTCAGCTTTTCCAGCTTGTTGATAACCGGGGTTCCCGGTCCTGGCATGAAGCTGGCGCGCACACGATAGGCTTTCGTGCCAAGCCGCAAATCGAGACTGGCTGGCTGAATTTGATCGGCATCGAAATCCCGTTCGGTTTTCAGCGCACCGGCCTGATGCAATGCCCTGATGCCACTATCCGCCAGAATGCCCGCTTCATGTATACTCATATCAACCGCCGCGACCTCACTAAATTTCACAAAAGCTTTAGCGCCTCACCCGATTGACGCAAGCCGCCAAGAGGATTAAAGCACTTTTATCCCGTGGTGATTTGGCCGGCCGGCTTGCAGCCACGTTAAATAATTTGCTAAAAGAGGCCCGGTCTCGTCCGGCCTTTTTGCGATTCCCGCAAGGCCGGTTTTTTATTGGCCAGATTCTGGCAGATTGAGAAGACGATGACCACAACCCGCAAGCTGCGCCCCGCGACACAACTCGTTCATGCCGGAACCCTGCGCTCCGGTTTCGGTGAAACATCAGAAGCGCTTTTCCTCACTCAGGGCTTTGTCTATGACAGCGCCGAAGCCGCCGAAGCCCGTTTCAAAGGCGAAGAACCCGGTTTCATCTATTCACGCTATGCCAACCCGACCACCGACATGTTCGAAAAGCGCATGTGTGCCCTTGAGGGCGCGGAAGATGCCCGCGCCACTGCTTCCGGCATGGCCGCCGTTGCCGCTTCAATCCTGTGTCAGGTCAAGGCCGGTGATCATGTTCTGGCAGCGCGCGCCCTCTTCGGCTCCTGCCGTTACATTATCGAAACGCTCCTGCCGAAATATGGCGTCGATTTCACCTTGATTGACGGTTCGAAGACCGAGAATTGGGAAAACGCTATCCGCTCGAATACCAAGGCGCTGTTTCTGGAAAGCCCGACCAATCCAACGCTCGAGATTGTCGATATCGCTGCCGTGGCAAAGATCGCCAATTCTGTCGGCGCCAAGCTGATCGTCGACAATGTGTTCGCGACGCCGCTGTTCCAGAAGCCGCTCGAACTTGGGGCGCATATCGTTGTTTACTCGGCAACCAAGCACATTGAGGGTCAGGGACGTTGCCTTGGCGGCGTTATCCTTTCCGACAAGAAATGGATCGACGAAAATCTGCACGAATATTTCCGCCACACGGGTCCGGGCCTCAGCCCGTTCAACTCATGGATCATGCTGAAAGGTCTTGAGACCTTGCCGGTGCGCGTGCGTCAGCAAACGGAAAGCGCGGCAAAGATTGCCGATTTCCTCGCCGATCATCCGGCAATTGCCAAGGTGATTTACCCCGGCCGTGCCGACCATCCGCAGGCCGATATCATTGCAAAGCAGATGACAGGCGGTTCAACTCTTGTTGCGTTTGAACTGAAGGGCGGGAAGAAAGCGGCTTTCGATTTCGAAAATGGCCTGGAAGTGGTGCGAATTTCCAACAATCTCGGGGATTCGAAAAGTCTCATCACTCATCCCGCGACAACCACCCATAAAAACCTTACAGATGAAGCGCGCGCAGAACTGGGCATTTCGGATGGGCTGTTGCGTCTGTCCGTCGGCCTTGAAGACGCCGATGATCTGATCGAGGATTTTGACACCGCCCTCAAGGCAGCCAAATAAGCCACTGCCGATGCCGCACTGAAACCAATTTCAGTGCGGTTTTGGTATATTTAAGTATAAATTTTGAGATAATATTGAATATTCACATTAATTTTAACCAACTTTATGTATTGTAATGGTTGACGTAATGGCTGCGACCCGCAATATCAGTGGTGAAACAAGGTTTATTATGTATCGCGCCGTTACCCGTGACATTGAAGTTGTCGTAGAACCATTCTATCTGGAGGAGCAGTCCAATCCGGAAGAGAACAGATATGTCTGGGGATATCGGATTACGATTGCCAATGAATCCGATGGGACTGTTCAATTGCGGGCCCGCTATTGGAAAATTACGGATGGAAACGGTCAGATCGAGGAAATTCGTGGACCGGGTGTGATTGGCGAACAACCGGTGCTCAATCCCGGCGACTCATTTCAATATTCATCGGGCTGCCCTCTGACGACGACATCAGGCGTTATGGTCGGGCGCTACTCCATGGAAACCGAGGCCGGAAAATTGTTCGATATCGAGATTCCGGCTTTTTCGCTTGATTTGCCAGACCAATTGCGGACATTGAATTAACTATCGACCAAGCGGTTTGATTTATAGCGCAGTCGTTTTAAGCGCCATTTTTGACAAGCAAGAGTGCATGAGCTGATGACCACCCAAACTGAAATACCCTATGTGAAGGCGCTTGCCTGTTCCATTGTCACTTTTGCGGTCGGTTTTGGTGCGCTGCTTATGGGGTATGCTCTGCCAAGCATTCAAGCCGGAAAAGCCGGCATACCGGAACTGCTGGCGCTGGCGCTTGTTCCGGGCCTTGTTGTCGGGCTGTTCGCCAAGCGGTCGGTCAAGCCATGGCCATTATGGTTGATCATCAGCGCATTTATCGTGCTGCTTATCGTCGTCACCGTTGCTCACGAGGCACTGGTTTCCTGGCGGATGACCAACGGAATGCAGCAATAGCGAATATCGGAATGGGCGATGCGTGACAGCGCCAGTTCGCTAGGCTTTCCTGACGAATTCTGTTCTGAGGACCAAGCCCTTGACCTGCTTGGTGTTGCATTCGACTTCGCCTTCACGGCCATTCAGACGAATGTTCTTGACCAGCGTGCCACGCTTGATTGTTTCAGATGTCCCCTTGACCTTGAGATCCTTGATCAAAGTGACTGAATCGCCATCCTGAAGCTCGTTTCCGTTGCTGTCACGCACGTCCATAATGGCGATCCTTATTGCCGGGCGCGCTCGCGCGCCTGAGGAAAAATCAGTTCTTTGGCAGGAATTCTGCTGGGTCGAACTCATATTGAGTGGAGCAGAATTCGCAAGTTACGCTGATCTTGCCATCTTCAATGCTGTCAGTGATCTCTTCAGCGGTGAAACCGGAAAGAACACCCGCAATCTTGTCACGCGAGCACGAGCAATCGTCATTGACCGGGACCGCGTCAAATACACGGACACCGCGCTCGTGAAACAGACGATAGAGCAGCCTCTCGGCTCCTACTTGCGGGTCGGTCAGTTCCGAACTCTCAATGGTGGCGACCAAAGCCTTTACTTCGGTCCAGTCATCATCCTCGTCGAACTCTTCATCATCCTGATCAGCGTTGGGGGCATCACCAGCCGGAAGATCGCGCTGGCGAATACGCAGCTCGGATTGCGGCAAAAACTGCACGATCAAGCCACCAGCACGCCATTGTTCAACGGGCTTACCGTCCTCGCCGCGCTCGATAAGCTTGGCGACCGATAGACGGATATCCGTCGGGATCTGTTCCGACTGGCGGAAATATGTCTTGGCGATCTCCTCAAGATTGGAGCCGTCAAGCGCAACAATGCCCTGGTAGCGCTGGGTGTATTCGCCCTGATCAACTGTCAGCGCGAGTGTTCCGGTGCCCATCAACTGTTCGGGAGACAGCTCATTTGCAGCAATTGCCTCGGCCAAACGGTCCTCGTCGTAACGGGCGTAGGCACGCACTGAATTGGGCGTACGAAAGTCGACAACAAGCATGTCGACAGGTCCATCGGACTGCGACTGAAAAATGAACTTGCCATCAAACTTCAACGACGTTCCCAAAAGAACGGTCAGGACAATGGCTTCCGCCAGCAACTTTGCCACCGGCTCGGGATAGTTGTGACGGCTGAGAATATCATCCAGCGTTGCACCCAGTTGCACGGCGCGGCCACGGGCGTCGAGCGCCTCGACCTGAAACGGAACAACGGCGTCGTCCCCGGCGAAAACATACTCGTCAGGGCGATTGGCAATGTCAGACATATCAGACACTCGGGCGACCTCCTTCGAGACACCAGGCTAGAATTGCTTTTTGCGCATGCAATCGATTTTCAGCCTCATCAAAAACAACGGAATGGGGTCCGTCAATGACTGAATCCGTCACCTCTTCACCGCGATGCGCTGGCAGGCAGTGCATAAACAGCGCATCGGGATGCGCATGCTTCAACAAAGCATCATTGACCTGATAGGGCATGAATACATTGTGACCGCGCGCACGGCCTTCCTGACCCATCGAAACCCATGTATCAGTGACGATGCAGTCGACGCCCTCGACCGCGGCAATCGGATCGGTCGTCAGCCTGACATTGCCACCGGCACTCTTGGCCCAGGCAAGATATTTGCTTTCCGGCTCGCTGCCATCAGGCGTGGCAATGTTCAGATTGAAATCAAAACGCGCAGCAGCTTCCACAAGCGAGTGCAACACGTTGTTGCCGTCACCTGTCCAGGCAAACGTCTTGCCCTTGACCGGGCCGCGATGTTCTTCAAACGTCATGATATCAGCCATGATCTGACAAGGATGTGTGTCATCCGTCAGAGCATTGATCACTGGCACGGTGGCGTTCTCGGCCATTTCCGTCAACCGGTCATGGGTCGTTGTGCGCATCATGATGATATCGACATAGCGCGAGAGCACCTTTGCCGTATCGGCGATGGTCTCGCTACGGCCGAGCTGCATTTCCGACCCCGTGAGCATGATGGTTTCGCCACCGAGCTGGCGCATACCAACATCAAAGGAAACGCGGGTACGTGTCGAAGGCTTGTCGAAAATCATCGCAAGGACCTTGCCTGCGAAGGGTTTTTCGATGTTGCCTGCCTTGAGCCGGTTCTTGCGTGCACGTGCGTCATCCAAGATCGTACGCAACACACCAGAAGAAAGCGCCGAAATATCCGTGAAGTGACGGAGGTCCTGCTTGATTGTCATGACAGTTCCCTACGCACTCATCTGCCGGGCTGTGACCGACAGACGTTCGGCAGCCGCTTCAATCCGCGAAAGAGCCTCGCGTGCTTCTTCTTCCGTTACGACCAGTGGCGGCAGCAAGCGAACAACGTTGTCACCCGCACCAACAGTCAACAGATGCTCATCGCGCAGGGCCTGCACAAGCGCTGTGTTTGGAACAACACTCTTGATGCCCATCAACAGACCACGGCCACGCACTTCCGCAACAACTTCCGGATAGCGATCGGAAATCGAGGCAAGACCCTGCTTCATGAACAGTGCGATCTGCTGAACATGCTCAAAGAAGCCATCGGCAAGAATGACATCAAGCACCGCGTTGCCTACAGCCATAGCGAGCGGATTGCCGCCATAGGTCGTGCCATGCACACCTGCCGTCATGCCCTTGGCCGCTTCAGCGGTTGCAAGACAGGCGCCGAGCGGGAAACCGCCGCCAATACCCTTGGCAACAGCCATGATGTCAGGCGTGATGCCCGACCATTCATAGGCAAAAAATTTGCCCGTACGTCCGACACCAGACTGAACCTCATCGAGGATCAACAGCAGGCCATTCTCGTCACAAATCTTGCGCAGGCGGCGCAAATCTTCATCGGGAACCGGGCGCACACCGCCCTCACCCTGAATCGGCTCGATCAGGATCGCAGCAGTCTGCGGACCAATAGCCGCCTTCAGCGCTTTCTCATCGCCAAACGGCACCTGATCGAAACCTGATACTTTTGGGCCGAAACCTTCGAGATATTTTTCCTGACCGCCAGCCGCAATTGTAGCCAAGGTACGGCCGTGGAAAGCGCCTTCGAACGTAATGATATGGAACCGCTCCGGGTGGCCATTCACATAATGATAGCGACGCGCGGTCTTGATCGCACATTCCAGAGCTTCCGCGCCGGAATTGGTGAAAAAGACTTTGTCGGCAAAGGTGCTGTCAACAAGGCGCTGACCAAGGCGCTTCTGTCCAGGAATTTCGTAGATATTGGAAAGATGCCACAGCTTGTCAGCCTGGGTCTTCAGGGTCTCGACAAGATGCGGATGCGAATAGCCGAGCGAATTGACAGCGATGCCAGCGGCGAAATCGAGATAGCGGTCACCGCCCTCGGTTATCAGCCAGACACCCTCTCCTCGCTCAAAGCGCAGATCCGCACGAGCAAAAGTGTCGTATAGCGGTTGCGCGTTTGCGTCCGTCATGTCGTTTCGGGCCTCCAATACCCTATTTGGATCTGCTGTTTGCTAAGATGAAACCGGCAGCGATGAAATCAAAAAGCCGCCCACAAGGGCGGCCTGACGCAGGTAATATCATCATTCAAATTGCAATTGTCAAATAAACACTTCAGAAACCGGGGAGATATTACCCTTTGCAAAGAACGGTCTTTCCTCAAGTTTTTCAAAACTATAACCATACCGTCATACGGAAAGCGACATGTTCTCAAAGAAATGTCATTTATGCCGCGTTTCCACGCGCAAGTTGGGGAAAACCCAAAAAAGCATAGCTGCTTCCCACGCCCGACTCTTGTCACAGAGTCATCGCATATTGTAGCTTGAGAAACGGAATAGCTAGATTTCGTGCGGCGGACCTCGTCACCTGGATAGATATAGTATCTGCAATCTGGAGCAATCCAGATGTGAAGGAAGGATTCAGCCTAGAGTCCGCACAATACGGAGCCAAGGAAGATGAACTGGACAGATGAGCGCGTAGAACAGCTGAAAAAGCTTTGGGCCGAAGGTCTGAGTGCAAGTCAGATCGCAGCACAGCTGGGTGGTGTCAGCCGCAATGCGGTCATCGGTAAGGTGCACCGCMTGAAACTGTCAGGACGCGGCAAGACCACATCGACACAAACGCGCAGCAAAAAAGTCAATACAACAGCCACAAGCGGCCATCGCAGCGGTGTTACAACATCTGCACAGATGACAAGCCGGGTGGTTACCAAGAGTATTGGCGCAACGGCACTGCAGCAGGAATATTTTGCTGACACCGTGACGCAGACGGTCATGAAAACTTCGTCGACTGACGTCGTTGTACCGATTTCACGCCGTCTCGAACTGGTGCAGCTCAGCGAGCGCACCTGCAAGTGGCCAATGGGTGATCCGCTACAGCCTGATTTTCACTTCTGTGGAAATGATGTGGCTGAAGGTGGCCCCTACTGCACCTATCACTCTCGCTTGGCTTACCAGCCGGCATCGGATCGCCGACGCGTTCGATAAGCGGAAATGCAATTGGAAAAGGCGCCTGAGGGCGCCTTTTTTGTTTGTTCTCATGCCTTGGTTTTTTGCGGCCCAAAAGCGACCGTAAAAGATGATCCTTCGCCGACACGAGAGCGGACCACCAGACGAGCGCGATGGCGCGTCAGAATATGCTTGACGATTGCCAGGCCCAGTCCCGTGCCTTTCTGGGCGCGGCTTGTTTCAATGTTAACCCGATAAAAGCGCTCGGTAAGCCGCGGGATATGTTCTTCCGGTATGCCGGGACCAAAATCCTGAACGGTGGCCTTGATACCATCGCCATTGTTGCTGAGTTCAACAATAATCTTCTTGCCCGACTGGCCATATTTACAGGCGTTCTCCAGCAAATTCTGGAAAACCTGTGTCAGTTCATCCCGATCGCCAAGGACCATGACAGGTCCCGGATCAATGTTCCGTTCAATCTCGATGTCCAGATCGGCAGCAAGCGGGCGGAGCGAGTCAACCACATGGTTCAGAACCGTGGTCAGGTCGACCTGATCCTTGACGGCGATATGGGCTTTCATCTCGATACGCGACAAAGACAGGAGATCATCAATCAACCGCGCCATACGTTCGGCCTGCTTCTGCATAATCTCAAGAAAATTATCGCGGGCGACGGCATCGTTGCGCGCTGGTCCGCGCAAGGTTTCAATAAAGCCACTGAGCGAGGCAAGCGGCGTGCGCAACTCGTGGCTGGCATTGGCGATGAAGTCTGATCGCATGCGTTCAAGCCGATGCGCCTCGGTCAGATCACGGAATGACAGGAGATACTGCCGGTCCGGACCACCTTGATCAAGACGAAGGACGGTGGCGCGATACCAACGCTCCACCGGAACACGTTCAGAATAGTCAATCGATCCGGCCTGCGCATCGGACATGACTGACTGGACGAGGGTCTGCATTTCTGGCGCACGAAAATGCAGGAGCAGCGTTCCGCCCCGCGCCAATGGACCGAATGCACCATTGGCAGCAGGGTTCACATAGAGAATTGTGCCCTCGTGATCGAAGATGATCAGCGGATCAGGCAATTGGGCAGCAAGCTGTTGACCGGATAGGCGAAAGATTGCTGCATCGTTTATGGGCTGGACTGCGCTCGCATCATCAATGCGCGGAATGCTTGCGGAGAGTGCCACAACACCAAGCAGCAGCAGCATTAAAATCGCAAAGCTCAACCACCAGGAGGCACCGGAATTGAGCACAAGCGCAGTGAGAAAGGCAGCGGCACCCAGAATGTAGCGCGCACGGATGATCCGTTGCAACGCTCTTTGCCGCAAACCGCGGCTTTCCCGACCCGAACCCAATATGCTCATGCATTCAACTCCCTGCCCTGCCATGCTTTGTCATCGACACTGGACGCCACAACGCTGTCCCAATAACATGGCTTCATGTCAATTGAGGGAGGCTGTATTGGCCAAGAATTCGAAAAAGAAATCCGACCAGCCACAAGTCGGTAAGACAACACTTAAACTGAAGATTGATGGGAAGAAGCGCAGCTTCAATATTGATGATCCCAAATTACCCGATTGGATTGATGACGGTGCCCTTGCATCTGGGGATTTTCCCTACACGGAGAAAATGGACAAGGACGAATACGCAGACACCTTGGAGCAGCTGCAAATAGAACTTGTGAAGATGCAAAGCTGGCTGCAGGACACCGGCCGCCGCGTTGTATCGGTTTTTGAGGGCCGCGATGCCGCTGGCAAGGGAGGCACGATCTTCACCTTGCGCCAATATATGAACCCTCGTAATGCGCGCAATGTCGCGCTGCCCAAGCCCACCGAAACAGAAAGCGGGCAATGGTATTATCAGCGTTACGTCTCACACTTTCCGACAAGTGGAGAATTCCTGACGTTCGACCGCTCCTGGTACAATCGGGGTGGCGTCGAACCTGTTATGGGCTTTTGCACGCCCGAACAGCATGAATCCTTTCTGGAGGAAACCCCCGGCTTTGAGCGAATGATCGTGGCTGACGGTATTTTCTTTTTCAAATTCTGGCTCAACATCGGGCAGACCATGCAGCTCAAACGTTTCCATGATCGCCGCCATAGCCCGCTGAAGAACTGGAAGTTCTCACCGATGGATATTGCCGGTGCCGAAAAATGGGATGACTACACAAAGGCGCGCGACGAGATGATGGCCCGGACCCACACTGCCCATGCGCCATGGACGGTCGTGCGTTCCAACGATAAGCGCCGCGCGCGCATCGCCGTTATCCGCCGCGTTTTATTAAGCCTGCCCTACAAAGATCGGGACCTTGAAGTTATTGGCAATGAAGATGCGCTGATCATTGGTTCTGGCCCGGGGTTTCTTGAATAGACCGCGCAGGGCGATGCGGTGTTTTTTCCCAAAGG
The DNA here is from genome assembly GCF_052113785.1 of Phyllobacterium sp. TAF24. Classification (NCBI taxonomy): domain Bacteria; kingdom Pseudomonadati; phylum Pseudomonadota; class Alphaproteobacteria; order Hyphomicrobiales; family Phyllobacteriaceae; genus Phyllobacterium; species Phyllobacterium sp. TAF24. The sequence goes on from NZ_JBFRDN010000003.1 coordinate 289,615, forward strand.
AATGGCAAGTGGTTCAATTGCCGCAAAGCCCGCCATGCGGCGAAGGACATGAGCAGCCAATAGAGCGGTATCCATGGTAAAATCGGGCCGGGCATTCTGGTGCCCGCCAGCGCGCGTCGTCCCAGCG